>DASXRW010000092.1:0-13349 GCA_036506355.1 Burkholderiales bacterium | reverse complement strand
GCGAGCGGCTGGAACGCGAGCTCGACCTCGTGATCGATGCCGGCTCGTGCGGCACCGAGCCGAGCACGGTGATCGATCTCACCGGCGACACACCGCTCGTGCTGCGCAAAGGCAAGGGCTCGCTCGCGCCCTTCGCGGTCGAACCCGTCTGATAGAATCGTTGCCGCAAGATGGACGTCAACTCACTCGTACAGACGGTCGCCATCTACGCCTTCCCGGTGCTGTTCGCGATCACGCTGCACGAGGCGGCGCATGGCTATGTAGCGCGCCATTTCGGCGACATGACGGCGCACGCGGAGCGGCGCATCAGTCTGAATCCGCTGCGGCATGTCGAGTTGTGGGGCACGGTGATCGTGCCGTTGCTTATCCTCTACTTCTCTTCCTGGAAATTCGTGTTCGGCTGGGCGAAGCCCGTGCCGGTGAACTACTCGGCGCTGCGCGAGCCGCGGCGCGTGAGCATGGGCTTTGTCGCTGCGGCCGGCCCGGCGGCGAATCTGGTCATGCTGATCGGCTGGGCGCTGGTCCTCAGGTTCGCGGTCGAGCTGCCGCATGGCGCGTGGACGGCTCCGGTCGCTGCCATGGCAGAGGCTGGGGTCATCGCAAACCTGGTGATCATGGTTTTCAATCTGCTGCCGATTCTGCCGCTCGACGGCGGCCGAATTCTGCTCAGCTTGCTGCCTAAAGGACCGGCGGCGCACTACGCAAGATTCGAACAGTGGAGCAGCCACCTCTTGACGGCGGTGGTCCTCTTCGCGGTGTTCGATGGCATGGCGAACGACGGCAAGTTGATGGCCAAGAGCTTTGCGCCGTTGGGCAATCTGGCCAACCTGCTGGTGCGCGCAATCGTGTACGGATAACTAAAACTACATGTTCGAAACACGAGTGCTCTCCGGCATGCGGCCGACGGGGAGCCTGCATCTGGGCCACTACCACGGCGTGCTCAAGAACTGGATCCGGCTGCAGGCCGAGTATCCGTGCCTGTTCTTCGTCGCCGACTGGCACGCGCTCACCACCGACTACGAAAGACCGGGAGACCTGCAGGCGAGCGGCATGGACATGGTGATCGACTGGCTTGCCGCAGGCGTCGATCCGAGCCAGGCCATACTCTTCGTCCAGTCGCAGGTGCCCGAGCACGCCGAGCTGCACTTGCTGCTCTCGATGATGGCGCCGCTCGGCTGGCTGGAGCGCGTGCCGACCTACAAGGATCAGCAGGAGAAGCTCGCCGACCGCGACCTCGCCACCTACGGCTTCCTCGGCTATCCGCTGCTGCAGTCGGCCGACATCCTGATCTACCGCTCCAAATACGTGCCCGTGGGCGAAGACCAGGTGCCGCACATCGAGTTCGCGCGCGAGGTGGCACGGCGCTTCAATCACCTCTATGGCCGCGAGCCGGGCTATGAAGACAAGGCCAAGGCCGCGGTCAAGAAAATGGGCACCAAGAAAGCGCGGCTGCTGAACGAGTTGCGCACGAAGTTCCTGGAGCACGGAGAAGCCGAAGCGCTGTCCCGCGCGCAGGCACTGCTCGATGAGCAGCAGAACCTCTCGCGCGGCGACCGCGAGCGGCTCTACGGATGGCTCGAGGGTGGCGGCAAGAAGATCCTGGTCGAGCCCGAGGCGCTCCTGACCGAGGCGCCCCGGCTTCCGGGCCTCGACGGCCAGAAGATGTCGAAGTCCTATGGCAACACGATCGCGCTGCGCGAGGACCCCGAGGCGCTCGCCAAGAAGATCAAGACCATGCCGACAGACCCGGCGCGCGTGAAGCGCACCGACCGGGGCACGCCGGAGAAGTGCCCGGTCTGGGCCTTGCACCTGGTGTACTCCGATGCCGAGCGCAAGCAGTGGGTCCAGAAAGGCTGCACCACCGCGGGGATCGGCTGCCTGGAATGCAAGCAGCCGGTGATCGACGCGATCCAGGCCGAGCTGGCACCCATGCGTGAGCGCGCCCAGCCGTATGTGGACGATCCGACGCTCGTCAAGAACATCGTCGCCGACGGCTGCGAGAAGGCGCGGCGGTTCGCGGAGGAAACGATGCGCGAGGTGCGCGAGGCCATGGGGCTTTCTTACACATGATGGCCAAGATCTACGGCGAGCCGGTGATCGAGCTGCCGGTCGATCTCTACATCCCGCCCGACGCGCTGGAGGTGGTCCTGGAGGCCTTCGAGGGCCCGCTGGATCTCCTTTTGTACCTGATCCGAAAGGAAAACCTGAACATCCTCGATATCCCGATGGCGCCGCTCACGCGCCAGTACCTCGAGTACGTCGAGATCATGCGCTCGAAGAACCTGGAGCTCGCGGCCGAGTACCTGGTGATGGCGGCAATGCTGATGGAGATCAAGTCGCGGCTCCTGCTGCCGCGGCCGCCTTCGGCCGAGCCGACCGAGGAGGATCCGCGGGCGGAGCTGGTGCGCCGGCTGCTCGAGTACGAGCAGATGAAGAAGGCGGCGCATGCGCTGGACGAGCTGCCGCAGGCCGGGCGCGACGTGATCGCCATCTCGGTCTGGATCGAGCGCACGATCGCCGAGCGGCTGCCGCAGGTGAACGCCCAGGACCTGGCCGAGGCTTGGCGCGGCCTCTTGCACCGGGCGCGCATGTCGCGTCATCACCACATCTCGCGCGAGGAGCTTTCCGTGCGCGAGCACATGAGCGCGATCCTGCGCGCGCTGCGCGAGCGGCGGGTCCTTGAGTTCTCGGAGCTTTTCGAGCCCGAGCGCGGCGTGGCGGTGCTCGTCGTCACGTTCCTCGCGCTGCTGGAACTCGCGCGCGAGCTGCTGGTCGAGATCACGCAGTCCGAGTGCTTCGCGCCGATTTATATTAAATTAGGGTATGCGCAGCCCGTCTGACGTAAAGCGAGTACTGGAAGCTGCGCTGCTGGCTTCCCCTGAACCGCTCGGGTTGCCCGAGCTGAAACGGCTGTTCTCTGGCGAGGTCGCGACCGAGACGCTGCGCAACCTGCTCGCCGAGCTGGCCGAGGAGTGGAAAGGCCGTGCGGTCGAGCTCGTGAACGTCGCGAGCGGCTGGCGCTTCCAGACCACCACCGACTTCACCCCCTACATCGAACGCCTGGCGCCGGAGAAGCCGCCCCGGTATTCCCGCGCCGTGATGGAGACCTTGGCGATCATTGCCTACCGTCAGCCGGTGACCCGGGGCGACATCGAGGACATCCGCGGCGTTGTCGTCTCCACCCAGATCGTGCAGTCGCTCGAAGCCCGGGGCTGGATCGACGTCGTCGGCCACCGCGAGACGCCGGGCAGGCCGGCGCTGTACGCCACGACGCGCAAGTTCCTGGACGACCTGGGGCTGCGCTCGCTGGAAGAACTGCCGCCGCTCGAAGAGATCGCCAAGACCCTTCAGCTTGAGCCCGTCCCGACCGCCGAGGCGGGTACCCGTCCCGCCAACGCCGAGCCAGAGCCCGCCACAGGTACTGAAGGCTAAGGGGCAGGAACTGAAGGCTGAACGCCTTCAGAAGCTGCTCGCGGCCGCCGGCCTAGGCTCCCGGCGCGAGATCGAATCCTGGATCGAGGCCGGCCGCGTCACGGTCGGCGGGCGCGTGGCCAAGCTCGGCGATCGGGCCACGGGCGCTGATGAGGTCGCGGTCGATGGACGCCGCGTTGAGCTAGGGCCAAAGACGGCCGCGCGCGTGCTCATTTACAACAAGCCTGAAGGCGAGCTCGTCACCCGCCGCGACCCGGAGGGCCGGCCTACCGTCTTCTCTCGTTTGCCGCCGGGCCGCTGGGTGGCAGTCGGCCGCCTGGACATCAATAGCGCCGGCCTGCTGCTATTTACCGATGACGGCGAGCTCGCCAACCGGCTGATGCATCCGCGCTACGAGGTCGAGCGCGAATACGCGGCACGGGTGCAGGGGGAGCTGGGTGCCGGCGACCTTGAAAAGCTGCGCCACGGCGTCCATTTGGAAGATGGGCTCGCGGCCTTCACGCGAATCGAGGCGGCGGATCCCCGCAACACGGGCGGCGCCAACCGGTGGTATCGCGTTGCGCTGAAGGAGGGCCGCAACCGGGAAGTCAGGAGGATGTTCGAAGCGGTCGGCGCGCGCGTCAGCCGGCTCTTGCGGGTGCGCTACGGGTCGGTCGAGCTGCCGCGCGATCTGAAGCCCGGCGAATGGCGCGAACTCGCGCAGGAGAGCCTCGAAAAGTTGTTCGTGAAGTGAAATCCTGTTAAACTTCAAAAGCTTTGGTGCTTGAGAACAAGATGGGCTTCGGCCCATTTTTTGTTTCAGCGCCCGGTGCGAATTTATGGCGGCAGTGCAAGCGGTCGTTGAGCCGGTGGTGGCCGGCATGGGGTACGAGCTCGTCGAGCTGCAATCGGCGAACGGGGGAAGGATGTTGCGCCTGTTCATCGACAAGCCCGGCGGCATTGATGTCGAGGACTGCGCGGCGGTGAGCCGGCAGCTGAGCCGAGTATTCGAGGTCGAGGGCATCGAGTACGACCGGCTCGAAGTGTCTTCCCCGGGTTTGGACCGGCCACTGCGCAAGGGCAGCGATTTTGCGCGCTTTGCCGGTCACAAGGCCGACGTGCGGATGCGCACGCCGGATGCGACCGGGCGGCGCAGGTTCGTGGGGGTGCTCCGCGGCGCGGAAGATGGGCGCGTCGCAATGGAGCTCGAAGGGCAGACGGTGCGCCTCGCGCTCGACGATGTCGAGCGGGCGCGGCTGGTGCCGGAATTGTGAGGGGTTTAAGTGGCAGCGAGCAATCCAGTAGTAGCAGGTAATCGGGAATTGGTGATGCTGGTCGATGTTCTGGCCCGGGAGAAGAACGTCCCGCGCGACATCGTGTTTGGCGCGCTCGAAATGGCGCTCGCCTCGGCCACCAAGAAGAAATACACCGAAGACATCGATGTGCGCGTGCAGATCGACAAGAACACCGGCAACTACGAGACGTTCCGTCGCTGGCGCGTGCTGCCGGACGATGCGCCGGACTGGAACACCGCCCAGATGCTTTCGGTCGAGGAAGCCCAGGACCGTGGCAAGGCCGACGCCAAGGTCGACGACGTGATCGAGCAGCCGATCCCGAACGTCGAATTCGGCCGCATCGGCGCGCAAACCGCCAAACAAGTCATCCTGCAGCGCATCCGTGACGCCGAGCGCGAGCAGATCCTGAACGACTTTCTTTCGCGCGGCGACGAGCTCGTCACCGGCACGGTGAAGCGCATGGAACGCGGCAACGCGATCATCGAATCGGGCCGCCTTGAAGCGCTCCTTCCCCGCGAGCACATGATCCCGAAGGAAAACCTGCGCGTCGGCGACCGCGTGCGCGCCTGGGTGGCGAAAATCGACCGTCAGGCGCGCGGCCCGCAGCTGATCCTCTCGCGTACGGCGCCTCAGTTCATCATGAAGCTCTTCGAGCTCGAGGTCCCGGAAATCGAGGAGGGGCTGCTCGAGATCAAATCCGCCGCCCGTGATCCGGGGATCCGGGCGAAGATCGCGGTGCACACCAACGACAAGCGCATCGACCCGATCGGCACCTGCGTCGGCATGCGCGGCTCGCGCGTGCAAGCGGTGACCCAGGAGCTCGCCGGCGAGCGCGTCGACATCGTGCTGTGGTCGGCCGATCCGGCGCAGTTCGTGATCGGCGCCCTGGCGCCGGCCGAGGTGTCGTCCATCGTGGTGGACGAGGAAAAGCATGCGATGGACGTCGTGGTCGACGAGGAGAACCTGGCCGTGGCCATCGGCCGCAGCGGGCAGAACGTGCGCCTCGCCTCCGAGCTCACCGGCTGGCAGATCAACCTGATGACCGAGGAAGAGTCGACCAAGAAGCAGCAGGAGGAGAGCGGCCGCATCAAGAGCCATTTCATGGAGAAGCTCGACGTCGACGAGGAGGTCGCGAACATCCTGATCGAGGAGGGCTTCTCCACGCTGGAAGAAATCGCCTACGTCCCCATCACCGAGCTGCTGGAGATCCAGTCTCTCGACGAGGGCACGGTGAACGAGCTGCGCAACCGGTCGCGCAACGCGCTGCTGGTGGCGGCGATCGCCAACGAGGAGAAGATGGAGGGCGTCGATCCGGAGATGCTCAAGCTCGAGGGCATGGATACGCAGCTCGCCGCCAAGCTGGTCGAGGGCGGCATCAAGAGCCGCGACGACCTCGCCGATCTGGCAGTAGACGAGCTCGCCGAGCTGACGAAGCTCGACGAAGAGAGAGCCAAGAAGCTGATCATGGCCGCCCGCGCCCATTGGTTCACCGACAGCAAGGAGGCCGCGTAAGTGGCGCAGACGAGCGTAGCCCAGTTCGCGAGCGAGCTTAAGGTCCCGCCTTCGGTATTGCTCGAGCAGCTGCGGGCAGCCGGCGTGGACAAACGCGTTCCGGAGGATTCTCTCAGCGAGAGCGACAAGTCGCGCTTGCTCGAGTATCTGCGGCGTCATCACGGTTCCTCCGAAGCCAAGACCAAGATCACGCTGACCCGCAAGCAGACGAGCGAGATTCGCAAGACCGACGCCACGGGCAAATACCGCACCGTGCAGGTCGAGGTGCGCAAGAAGCGCGTCTTCGTGAAGCGCGACCCGAACGAGGTCGCCGCTGCCGCGGTCGCCGCCGAGGCGCCGCCACCGCCGCCACCGGCGCCGCCGGCGATCGATCAGAAGCAGATCGAGCTGCGCGAGGAAGAGGCGAAGCGCCAGCAGCAGCTCGCCGAGCTGCAGGCGAACGAGCTGCGCGAGAAGCAGGAGCGCGAGCGCAAGGAAGCCGAGCAGAAGGCGGCGGAAGCCGCGGCGGCGGCGGCGGCGAGCACCACGCCGGCGGCGGCGACGACGCTGCATGCGCCCAAGCCGGCTGCGGACGCCAAGGTCGAGAAAAGGCCGAAAAAGGCCAAGCCCACGACAGTGCTGCGCGACGACTCAGCGCGCCGGCGCACCATCAAGACGCGCGGCGACGCCGGCGGCGGCGTCGCCGGCTGGCACGCGCGCGGCGGCGGCCGTCACCGGCAGGCACCGAGCGGCGAACAAACGACGTTCGCGCAACCGACCGAGCCGCTGGTGCGCGAAGTGGCCGTCCCCGAGACCATCGCCGTCGGCGAGCTCGCGCACCGCATGTCGGTGAAGGCCGCCGAGGTCATCAAGGTGCTGATGAAGCTCGGCAGCATGGCGACGATCAACCAGGTGCTCGACCAGGAAACCGCGATGATCGTGGTCGAGGAGATGGGCCACAAGGCCAAGGCGGCGAAGCTCGACGACCCCGAGTCCTTCCTCGCCGAGACCACCATCGAGCCGACGGGCGGCGAGCTCAAGCCGCGGCCGCCGGTGGTCACCGTCATGGGCCACGTCGACCACGGCAAGACTTCGCTGCTCGACTACATCCGCCGCACCAAGGTCGCGGCGGGCGAGGCGGGCGGCATCACGCAGCACATCGGCGCCTATCACGTCGAGACCTCGCGCGGCGTGATCACCTTCCTCGACACGCCGGGCCATGAGGCCTTCACGGCGATGCGCGCGCGCGGCGCGAAAGTCACCGACATCGTCGTGCTGGTGGTGGCCGCGGACGACGGCGTGATGCCGCAGACCATCGAGGCCATCAACCATGCCAAGGCGGCCAAGGTGCCGCTGGTCGTGGCGCTGAACAAGATCGACAAGCACGAGGCGAACCCCGACAAGGTGAAGCAGGAGCTGCTCAGCCACGGCGTCGTGCCCGAGGAATTTGGCGGCGACTCGCCGGTGGTGCCGGTATCGGCCAAGACCGGCAAAGGCGTCGACGAGCTGCTCGAGCAGTTGCTGTTGCAGGCCGAGGTGCTGGAGCTCAAGGCCCCGGCCGACGCGCCGGCCAAGGGCGTCGTCATCGAGGCGCGTCTCGACAAAGGCAAAGGTCCTGTAGCTACGCTGCTGGTGCAGTCCGGGACGCTGAATCGCGGCGATATCGTGCTCACGGGCGCGGTCTTCGGCCGCGTGCGCGCGATGCTCGACGAGACCGGCAAGCCGATTCAGGCGGCGGGTCCCTCCATCCCGGTGGAGATCCAGGGTCTCTCGGAAGTGCCCAACGCCGGCGAAGACATGATGGTGCTCACCGACGAGCGCAAGGCGCGCGAGATCGCGCTCTTCCGCCAGGGCAAGTTCCGCGACGTCAAGTTCGCCAAGCAGCACGCGGCCAAGCTCGAGAACATGTTCGAGCAGATGGCCGAGGACAAGAAAGTGCTCAACCTCGTGATCAAGGCCGACGTGCAGGGCTCGCAGGAGGCGCTGATCCATGCGCTCACGCGCCTGGGCAGCGACGAGGTGAAGGTCACCGTGGTGCACGCCGGTGTCGGCGGCATCACCGAGTCTGACGTCAACCTCGCCATGGCGGCGCGCGCCGTGATCATCGGCTTCAACACCCGCGCCGACGCCGCCGCGCGCAAGCTCGCCGAGTCCTCGGGCATCCAGATCCGCTACTACAACATCATTTACGAGGCGGTCGACGAGATCAAGGCGGCGCTCTCGGGCATGCTGGCGCCGGAGAAGAAGGAATCGGTCCTCGGCCTGGTCGAGGTGCGCCAGGTGTTCCGCATCTCGAAGATCGGCACCGTGGCGGGCTGCTACGTGCAGGAGGGCCTGGTGAAGCGCGGCGCGCAGGTGCGCGTCTTGCGCGATAACGTCGTCATCCACACCGGCGAGATCGATTCCCTCAAGCGCTTCAAGGATGACGTGCGCGAGGTGAAGGCCGGCTTCGAGTGCGGCATGTCGCTGAAGAATTTCGACGACCTGAAAGAGAAAGACCAGTTCGAAGTCTTCGAAGTGCTGGAGGTCGCTAGGACGCTGTGAAAAGGGCCGCTGGGAGAAATTCGGGTCGCACGCATAAGCTCGGCGACCTGATCCAGCGGGAGTTGTCCGAGCTGCTGCAGCGCGAGCTGCGCGACCCGCGCGTCGGCATGATCACCATCACGGCGGTCGACGTATCGCCCGACTTCTCGCACGCCAAGGTGCTCTACACCACGCTCGATCCGGCGCACATCGCCGACGCCGACACGGGTCTGCGGCGCGCTGCCGGCTTCCTGCGCTCGCAGCTCGCGAAGCGCATCAAGCTCTACACCACGCCCGAGCTGCGCTTCGAGTACGACGAGTCGGTCGAGCGCGGCGATCGGCTGTCGCGCCTCATCGATTCGGCGGTAAAGCCCCGAAAATGATCGACGGCGCGCTGCTGCTCGACAAGCCGCTCGGGCTCTCCTCCAACCGCGCGCTGCAGGAGGCGAAGAAGCTGCTCGGCGCGAAGAAAGCGGGCCATGCCGGCACGCTCGACCCGCTCGCCACCGGGCTGCTGCTGATTCTCGTGGGCGAGGCGACCAAGTTCGCCGGGCCGATGCTCGATGCGGACAAGGAATATCTCGCCACCGTGAAGCTCGGGGTGACGACCAGCACAGCCGATGCGGAAGGCGCGGTGCTGGAAGAAAGACCGGTGCATGTCAGCGCGGAGCAGGTGGCCGCCGCGCTCGGGCGCTTCCGCGGCACGATCGAACAGCTGCCGCCGATGCACTCGGCGCTGAAGCGCGACGGCCTGCCGCTCTACCAGCTGGCGCGCGCGGGTCGCACGGTCGAGCGGCGAGCGCGACGCATCGAGATCCACGAGCTGGAACTGCTGCAATGCGCCCCGCCGATCCTCGAGCTTCGCGTGCGTTGCAGCAAAGGCACCTACATCCGCGTGCTGGCCGAAGACATCGGCGCCGCCCTGGGCACGGGCGCTCACCTGGCGGCTCTGCGGCGCACCGGCTCAGGGCGCTTCCACGTGCGCGACGCGGCGACGCTCGAGGAACTGCGTGTCATGCCCAATCGCCGCTCGGCGCTCCTGCCCCTGCGGGTCCTGCTCGAAGGCCTGCCGAGCGCCGAACTCGACGCCGCTGCGGAGACGCGCCTGCGCAACGGCCAGTCATTGAAAATCAGCGGGCTGGAAGAAGGACTGTGCGCGCTCTACCGCGCCGACGGCGCGGTCATCGGCCTGGGGCAGGCTCAGGCGCAAGGCATCCTCAAGCCCCTGAGGCTCACCCAAGCGGCTGAAAAACATCGAAAAACCTTGTGAGCCGGCAGGCGCATCGGTTAAAATCGCCCGCTCAAAAATTATCGAAGCGATCGCGAAAGAGAGACTGACGAATGGCATTGCAGGTCCCGCAAAAAGCGCAGGTGGTGAAGCAGTACCAGCGCTCCGGCAAGGACACCGGTTCCCCCGAAGTGCAGGTCGCGCTCCTGACGGAGCGCATCAACGGGCTCACCGAGCATTTCAAGACGCATGTCAAGGATTTCCATTCACGGCGCGGGCTGCTGGTCATGGTGAGCCAGCGCCGCAAGCTGCTCGATTACTTGAAGCGCAAGGACGCGGACAAGTACCGCGGACTGATCGAGAAGCTGGGCCTACGCAAATAATTTTCCCGATGCCGCAGTAAAAAAGCGACGCTCACCGTGGGGTGAGCGTTTTTTGTTTGCGGCTACAGACAGAGGACTGCCTTTGAACCCCATCAAGAAGACTTTCACGCTCGGCAACCACCAAGTGACGTTCGAGACCGGCGAAATCGCCCGCCAGGCGCACGGCGCCGTCATCTGCACCATGGATGACACGGTGGTGCTTGCCACCGTGGTCGGCTCGAAGACCCCGAAAGCCGGGCAGGACTGGTTCCCGCTGACCGTCGACTACGCCGAGAGGACCTACGCCGCGGGCAAGATCCCGGGCGGCTTCTTCAAGCGCGAGGGACGTCCTTCCGAGAAGGAAACGCTGACCTCGAGGCTCATCGACCGGCCGATCCGGCCGCTGTTTCCGGACGGTTTCCTGAACGAGGTGCAGGTCGTCGCGCAGGTCCTGTCGCTTAACCCCGAGGTCGACTCCGACATTCCGGCGATGCTGGCGGTGTCCGCGGCAATCACCCTTTCCGGCCTTCCGTTCAACGGCCCGATCGGCGCCTGCCGCGTCGGCTACGTCAACGGCGAGTACGTGCTCAACCCGACCATGACGCAGCTCAAGGAATCGAAGCTCAACCTGGTCGTCGCGGGCACCGAGCAGGGCGTGCTGATGGTCGAATCCGAGGCGCTGGAGCTGCCCGAGGACATCATGCTCGACGGCGTGACGTTCGGCCACGAGCAGATGCAGGCCGCGATCCAGGCGATCCACGAGCTCGCCGAGGTGGCGGGCAAGCCGGCCTGGGACTGGCAGCCGCCGGTCAAGGACGAGGCGCTGGTCGCGCGCGTGAAGGAGCTCGCCGAATCGGACCTGCGCGAGGCCTTCCGCATCAAGCAGAAGAAGGCGCGCTCCGAGGCGATCGACGCCGTCTGGAAGCGCATTTTCGAGTCGCTCGGCGTTGGCAAGGAAGGCGGGCCGTCAGCCAATGTGGTCAAGGAGGCTGCGTTCGCGCTCGAGTCATCCATCGTGCGCAGCCAGATTCTCGACGGCGAGCCGCGCATCGACGGCAGGGACACGCGCACGGTAAGGCCGATCACCGTGCGCGTCGGCGTGCTGCCGCGCACCCACGGCTCTGCGCTCTTCACGCGCGGGGAGACCCAGGCGCTGGTCACCGTCACGCTCGGCACCGGGCGCGACGAGCAGATCATCGACGCGCTGGCGGGCGAGTACCGCGAGCGCTTCATGTTCCATTACAACATGCCGCCATACGCCACCGGCGAGACCGGGCGCTTTGGCTTCACCAAGCGCCGCGAGGTCGGCCACGGCCGGCTCGCCAAGCGCGCGCTGGTCGGGCTGCTGCCCAAGGCAGAAGATTTCGGCTACTCGCTTCGCGTCGTGTCGGAGATCACCGAATCGAATGGCTCTTCGTCGATGGCCTCGGTGTGCGGCGGCAGCCTTGCGCTGATGGACGCCGGCGTGCCGATCAAGGCTCACGTGGCCGGCATCGCGATGGGCCTGATCAAGGAAAGCAACCGCTTCGCGGTGCTCTCCGACATCCTCGGCGATGAGGATCACCTCGGCGACATGGACTTCAAGGTCGCGGGCACCGAGCAGGGCATCACGGCGCTGCAGATGGACCTGAAGATCGAGTCGATCAACAAGGGCATCATGAAGGTGGCGCTCAACCAGGCGCGCGAGGCGCGCCTCGCGATCCTCGAGATCATGAAGCAGGCGATCGAGGGCTCGCGCACCGAGCTGTCGACCTTCGCGCCGCGCATCATCAAGATGAAGATCAACCCCGACAAGATCCGCGACGTCATCGGCAAGGGCGGCGTGGTGATCCGCGGCATCCAGGAGGAGACCGGCACCACCATCGAGATCGAGGACGACGGCACCATCTCCATCGCCTGCGTCGCGGCGGAGGGCGGCGAGGCGGCGAAGAAGCGCATCCAGGAGCTGACCGCGGACGTCGAGGTCGGCAAGGTCTACGAGGGCACGGTGCTACGGCTACTCGACTTCGGCGCGATCGTCCAGCTCATCCCGGGGCGCGACGGCCTGCTGCACATCTCGCAGATCAGCCAGGAGCGCGTCAACGCCGTGTCCGATCACCTGAAGGAAGGCCAGGTGGTGAAGGTCAAAGTGCTGGAAGCCGACGACAAGGGGCGCGTGCGCCTTTCCATGAAGGCCGTGAGCCCTCAGGAAACGGCCAAGACCACCGGCTAGGAAGAATCTTTGGGAAATAGATCGGGGCCGCGGGCCCCGATTTTTTTGCTACTTGGCGACCTGCCGCTCGCGCAGCTCGTCGAGCGTCTTGCAGTCGATGCACAGCGTCGCCGTCGGGCGCGCCTCGAGCCGCTTAAGTCCGATCTCCACGCCGCAGCTGTCGCAGTAGCCGTACTCGTTGGCGTCGATGCGCGCGATGGTCTCGTCGATCTTCTTGATCAGCTTTCGCTCGCGATCGCGGTTGCGCAGCTCGAGCGCCATGTCGGATTCCTGGCTCGCGCGGTCGTTCGGGTCGGCGAACACCGTGGCCTCGTCCTGCATGGTGTGCACGGTACGGTCGATCTCCTGCGAGAGCTCGGATTTCAGGGTTTCGAGGATCTTGCGGAAATGGCCGCGCTGCTTCGCATTCATGTACTCCTCGCCCTTCTTCGCGGCGTAGGGCGTAAAGCTCTTTCTCGTCAGTTCGACAGCCATTTCAGGTGCAGCCCAAAAAAGTGAGGCGCTTTTGTAGCAGAAAACCCCCCCTGTCGCAAGCCAATCGCATTGCTCCAAAGATGCGCTAAGGGTATCATTTGGCGCCATTTTCGGGGTGTGGCGCAGCCTGGTAGCGCGCTTGCTTTGGGAGCAAGATGTCGGAGGTTCAAATCCTCTCACCCCGACCAGGTTTTAAGGTTTTTCTTGCCCGGCTGCCCGTAGCTCAACCGGATAGAGCACCAGCCTTCTAAGCTGGGGGTTGTGGGTTCGAGTCCCGCCGGGCAGGCCAACGTACAGTGGTGGCCGTAGCTCAAAGGTAGAGTCCAGGGTTGTGATCCCTGTTGTTGTGGGTT
>DASXRW010000091.1:0-3500 GCA_036506355.1 Burkholderiales bacterium | reverse complement strand
CCGAGCTGCTGCTGCGCTTTGCCACCTGGGCGCGCGCCTTCACCGCTTACTTCCACCTCGATATCTCGATTTTCATCGCGATCACTTTCCCGATCGCG
Source organism: Burkholderiales bacterium (assembly GCA_036506355.1). Lineage (GTDB taxonomy): Bacteria > Pseudomonadota > Gammaproteobacteria > Burkholderiales > SG8-39 > SCGC-AG-212-J23. The sequence continues at coordinate 3,402 of DASXRW010000091.1, read as the reverse complement.
TTTCTCACCACCACGGCAAACCCCGGGCGTAACCGCCTCGCCTGGACGGACATCGTGCTGGCCGCGGCGTCGGTGGCGGTGGCGCTCTACTACATCGTGCTCAACGACCGCTTCCTCAATTGGAGCCGGGGCTTCTCGGAGCCCACGACCGGCGATGTCATTGTCGGATTCGCGCTGGTCGCATTGGTGATCGAGCTCTGCCGGCGCTCGGTCGGCTGGGGGCTCACATCGCTCGTGCTGCTGCTGCTCGTCTTCACCGTCTTTGGGCATTGGATGCCCGGGCCGCTGCGGCACGACAACTTCGGCATTCCGTATTTCATCGAGATGATGACGATCATGGAGAACGGCGTGTTCGGCGCGCCGCTCGAGGTGGCGGCGACCTACGCCTTCCTCTTCGTCTTGTTCGGTTCCTTCTATGAGAAGTCGGGAGGCGGCCAGCTGTTCTTCGATCTCGCCAGCGCCGTGACCGGCCGCATGCGCGGCGGCGCCGCCAAGGCCTGCGTGACGGCGAGCGGCCTCTACGGCTCGGTGTCGGGCAGCCCGACGGCGGACGTCGCCACCACCGGACCGCTCACCATTCCGATCATGAAGAAGATGGGCATCCCGGCGGTGCGCGCCGGGGCCATCGAGGCCACCGCCTCGAGCGGCGGCGCGATGCTGCCGCCGGTGATGGGCGCGGTGGCGTTCATCATGTCCGACATCACCGGCATTCCGTACGCGAGGATCGCGTGGGCGTCCGTGCTTCCCGCGCTGCTCTACTACTACTGTATTTACCTCCTGGTGCATAACGAGGCGGTGCGGCACAACGAACCGCGGCTGCCGGAGGAGCAGATCGTGCCGCTCGGGAGAGCGCTCGCCAATGGCTGGCGGCACCTGCTGCCGCTCGGCGCACTCATCTTTTTATTGGTGGCGGGCTATACGCCGGTCTACGTCGCCGCCGGCGCGACCGCCGCGGTGATCGCCCTGTCGTGGTTCCACCAGCCCACCGCCATCGGGCCGCGGCGCTTCGTCGAGTGCTGCACCGACACGATCACGCAGATCATCCCGCTGGTGGGCGCGGTTGCCGCGGCGGGGGTGGTGATCGGCGCCATCGAGATCAGCGCGCTCGCCGGCAAGTTCACGCTGATGATCAACGCCATCTCCGGCGGGCTGCTCGTGCCGACGCTGCTGCTCTCGGCGGTGTTCCTCATCCTGCTCGGCATGGGCATGCCGACGCCGGCGGTGTACATCATGGGCGCGGCGCTGCTCGCGCCGGTGCTGCGCGGCGTGTTCAACCTGCCCGAGATGCAGGTGCACCTTTTCATGCTGTACTTCGCCTGCCTCTCGGCGGTGACGCCGCCGGTGGCGGTGGCGAACTTCGCCGCCGGGGCGATCGCCGGCGTCAATCCGATGGCGCTCGGCCCCTACGCGGTGAAGCTCGCGATCGGCGGCTTCATCCTGCCGTTCTATTTCCTCTTCAACCCGGGCCTCAACATGGAGGGCGGGCTCGGCTACATCCTGGAATGCCTGGTGTTCGCCGTGGCGATGGTGACCTTCGCCTCGTACGCTATGCAGGGCTATCTCGGCCTGCGGCGCATCGCCTGGCCGCTGCGCGTGGCGCTCTTCATCTGCGCCGTGGCGACGGTCTCGCCGCGCTTCGACATCACGCTCGCCGCCACCCTCGTCGGCGCCGCGGCGCTAGCTTTTGTTCAGTTGCGCGGCCGCCCAGCGAAGGTCGACGTTTCCACCTGACAGGACTACGCCGATGCGCGCGCGGGGCTGAAGCTTGCGCGCCATCAGCGCTGCGAATCCCAGCGCACCGGTGGGCTCGACCACGATCTTCATGCGCTCCCAGAGCCAGAACATCGCGGGCAGCAGCTCTTGATCCGTCACCGTGGCCATCTCGTTCACATAGCGCTGGACCAGCGGAAAGGTCACCGTGCCCGGCGCCGTCGTGCGCGCGCCGTCGGCAATCGTGTCCGGCACCGCGATGGTGACGATCTTCCCGGTGCGAAAGGACTGCGTCACATCGTCGCCCGCCGCCGGCTCGACGCCCACGACGTGGCAATCCGGCGCCAGGTGACGTGCGGCCACCGCGCAGCCTGAGAGCAAGCCGGCGCCGCCGCAGGGCACGACGAGCATGTCGAGCGCGCCGGCGTCCTCGATCAGCTCCTTTGCCGCCGTGCCTTGGCCCGCGACGATATGCGGATGGTTGAACGGCGGGACGGTCACCATGCCGCGCTCTTTTGCCAACCGCGCGGCGACCGTCTCGCGTTCCTCATCCTTCCGGTAGGTGAAGATCTCCGCGCCGTAGCCGCGCGTCGCATCGAGCTTCACCTTCGGTGCGTTCTCGGGCATCACGATCAGCGTTTTGATGCCGAGCAGCTTCCCCGCGAGCGCCACCGCCTGCGCATGATTGCCGGAGGAGAAGGTAATGACGCCGCGCCTGCGCTCCTCGGGTCCGAGCTGCGACAGCGCGTTGTACGCCCCGCGGAACTTGAAGGCGCCCATGCGCTGCAGGTTCTCGCACTTGAAGAAAAGCCTGGCGCCGATCAGCGCATCCGCGCTCGAGGAGGTGAGCACCGGCGTGCGCCGTGCTACGCCCTTGATGCGCTCGTGCGCGCTCGCTACGTCGTCGTACGTGACCATTCGCTCATCACCTCGTCGCCCCATTCCTGCAGGAAATGCCCGCCGCTCTCGATCACCACCGGCTCGGGGCAGCCGCGGATCCAGGTGCGCAGCACCTTCATCACCGGCGGTCCGAGCACCGGGTCTTTCGCACCCACCGCCATGAACGTCTCGCCGCGCCACGAATGTTGCAGCCAGTCGCGCGCTTTTCTGGAGAGCGCCGCGCCCGGATCGTCGGGCTTCTCGGGCACGAGCTGCGGAAAGCGCCGCACGCCGGCTTTGCTTGCCGAATTCGGATACGGTGCTTCGTAAGCCGCGGCTTCGGCGTCGCTCAGATGCGGGCAGGCGCGCGCCATGAGCTTGTTGCACGCCAGGTCCGGATTCTTTGCCAGATACGCGCGCCACGCGATGAACCCCTCGCTCAGCGGCGCATCGCCGGTCGCGAGCGTCGTGTTCATGATGAACAGCCCCTCGATGGCCGGCACTTCCATCGGCAGCGTGAGGCCGAGCAAGCCGCCCCAGTCTTGCACGACGAGCGTAATGTGCTTCAGTCCGAGCTTTTCCACGAACGACAGCAGAAACTGCCGGTGGAAATCGAACGTGTAAAGCGCGTCCTCCTCTGGCTTGTCGGAGCGCCCGAAGCCGACGAAATCCGGCGCGACGACGCGCGCACCGCGCGCCACGAAGTGCGGAATCATGCGCCGGTAGAGATAGCTCCACGTCGGCTCGCCATGCAGGCACAAGTAGGTCCGCTCCCCACGTCCTTCGTCGAGGTAGTGAATGCGGTAATCGCGC
>DASXRW010000090.1:0-20992 GCA_036506355.1 Burkholderiales bacterium | reverse complement strand
GAGGAAGACGAAGTCGTTGCCCTGGGCGCCGCCTTTGGCTAGCCGAATCACCCGCGGCAGCACGCGCGGGGCCTGCACGATGGCCGCGCGCGAATCGCGCCCGAAAGCGTCGCGCCCCTCGAGCTCGACGGCGAAGTTGAGGCTCTTGTTCAGCACGCGCGGGAACGGATGCGCCGGATCGAGGCCGATCGGCGTGAGCACCGGCAAGAGCTCGCGGAAGTAGTAGTCGCGGATCCACTGTTTCTGCGGCCCGGTCCATTCCTCGCGGCGGGGAAACACGATGCCTTCGCGCGCGAGCGAGGGCAGCACGGTCTCGTTCAGGAGCTTGTACTGGTCGGCGACCAGCGCATGCGCCTCCTTGCTCACCGCCTCGAACACCTCGGCCGCGCTGCGCGCGTCGGGGCCCGAATCGTGCAGGCCGAGCTTGATGCTCTCCTTCAGGCCGGCCACGCGGATCTCGAAGAACTCGTCGAGGTTCGACGAAACGATGGTGATGAAGCGCAGCCGCTCGAGCAGCGGCACCGCGTCGTCGGCCGCCTGCGCGAGCACGCGGCGGTTAAATGCGAGCTGGCCGAGCTCGCGGTTGACGAACTGCGCCGGCGTGGGGATTCTGCGGTTCATGAGGGCGAGGCGGGGCGAAAATTCTAACCCGGCGCTCATTTCGCCACGGCGCGCCCGAGCGGGCGTGAATGTGACAACAATGTTACGGTAGGCGCATGGCACGGCAGGAAACGCTCGCGGCGGTCGACCTCGGCTCGAACAGTTTCCATCTCGAGATCGGGCGCGTGGTCGATCGCCAGATCTATCCGCTCGACGCGGTGCGCGAGGTGGTGCGCCTGGGCGGCGGGCTCACCGCGGACAAGCGCATCGACCGCGCGACGCAGGCCGCGGCGCTCGAGGCGCTCGCTAAGTTCGCCGAGCGCCTGCGCGGCTTCCCGCGCCAGGGCGTGCGCGCGGTGGGCACCAACGCGCTGCGCATCGCGAAGAACTCGCCGCAGTTCCTGCGCGAGGCGCGCTCGGTGCTCGGCTTTCCGATCGAGGTGATTTCGGGCCGCGAGGAGGCGCGCCTGATCTATTTGGGCGTGGCGCATGCGCTGCCGGTCTCGGCGCAGCGCCGGCTGGTGGTGGACGTCGGCGGCGGCTCGACCGAATTCATCATCGGCACCGGCCTCGAGCCGCAGCTCACCGAATCGCTGTACATGGGCTGCCTCAGCTACAGCCTCAAATACTTTGCCGAAGGCAAGATCGACAAGCCGCGCATGAAGGCCGCCGAGCTCGCCGCGCGCCAGGAGCTCGCCGGGATCATCCACGCGTACCGCGCCGCCGGCTGGGACGAAGCGGTAGGCTCGTCGGGCACCGCGCGCTCCATGGAGAACATCCTGCGCGAGAACGGTTTCGCCGCGGAAGGGCTCACGCGCGAGGGGCTCGACAAGCTGAGGAGCCTGCTCATCAAGCACGAGAAGGCCGACCCCGACAAGGTCGCCGGCCTGCGGCCGAACCGCGCGCCGGTGCTGCCGGGCGGGCTCGCCATCATGAACGCCGTGCTGGACGAGCTCGGCATCGAGGCGATGAAGGTCTCGGAAGGCGCGCTGCGCCACGGCGTGCTCTACGACCTCCTCGGCCGCGTCGAGCACCGAGACATGCGCGAGGTCACGGTGGCGCAGTTCATGCGCCGCTATCACGTCGATGCGCCGCAGGCCGAGCGCATGAAGAGCCTGGCGCTGACCATCTACGACGCCCTCACGCCCGGCGCCGACCGGGCGGAGGACGCGGATCGCGAGATGCTGGACTGGGCCGCGCGCCTCGCCGAGACCGGCCTGTCGATCGAGCACGCGCAGTACCACAAGCACTCGGCTTACGTGCTCTCCAACGCCGACATGCCGGGCTTCTCGAGGATGGAACAGGCGCGCCTTGCGCGCATAGTGCTCGCGCACCGCGGCAAGCTCCGCAAGATGCAGGACGCGGGCCTCGAGGGCGCGGACTGGAAGCTGGTGTTCGCGCTGCGCACCGCGGCGCTGATCCTGCGCAGCCGCACCGACGCAAGACTGCCGTTCCTGCGCGTCGCCGCCGACGCCGGCGGCTTCGCCATCGACCTGCCGCAGTCGTGGCTCGACGAGAACGCGCTGTCGGCTGCGGCGCTCGACTCCGAGACCGACCACTGGAAATCCGTCGGCATGAAGCTCAGCGTGAGCGGTCTCTCCGACAAGAAGGTCTCTGTCCTAAAGCAGGTCCGGTGACACCGCCGCGCGCACCACGACCTGCGCGTCGCCGTCGCGCACGCGGTTCGAGATCCACCAGAACGCGCCTTTCTTGATGCTCCAGGGTCCCTGGGCGCCCGACAGCAGCTGCGCCAGCGCGCGGCCCAAGTCGGGCTGATGACCGACGATCACCACCGCGCCCTTGTAATCGGGCCAGCCCGCGGCGGCGATGATCGCCTTTGGCGTCGCACCCGGCGCGAGCGATTGCTCGACCTTGATCGGCGTGCCGAGCGCCTGCGCGGTCTGGTGCGCGCGCACCGCCGGGCTCGAGATCAGCGTGAAGCGCGCCGGCAGCCGGTGCAGCAGCCACTGCGCGGCGCGCTGCGCTTGCTTGCGGCCTTTGGTGGTGAGGCGCCGCCGCAGATCGTCGGCGTGCTCCTCGGCTTCGGCGTGCCGCCACAGGATGAGATCCATTGGGGGCGCGGATTCTACGCGCCGATTGCTACGGCTCGGCTACAACAGCTCCGGCGAGACCACCGCCTTGATGCGCGCCGGCGCCTCGCCGGCGAGCCACCAGATCGCGCCCTTCTCGATGTGCCATTCCGACTGCGCGCTCGCCACGAGCTGCGCCGCGGCGCGGCCGAGGTCGGGCTGGTGGCCGACGATGAGCACCGTGCCTTTGTGCTTTTGCGCCGCTTTCGTGATCGCCGCCGGCGATGCGCCGGGCGCGAGCGTCTTGTCGGTGACGATGCTCGCGCCGAGCGCGGCGGCGGTCTGCTGCGCGCGCAGCGCCGGGCTCGCGAGCACCGTGTATTGCGCCGGCAGGTGCGCCCGCAGCCACTGCGCCATCGCCGCGGCCTGCTTCTCGCCCGCGGGCGTCAAGCGCCGCGCCATGTCGTCGGCGCCATCTTCGGCGTCCGCGTGCCGCCAGAGGATCAGCTCCATGCGCGTAGTATAAAATTCGCAGCTTCCAGGCGCGTAGCTCAGCTGGTTAGAGCACTACCTTGACATGGTAGGGGTCGTTGGTTCGAGTCCAATCGCGCCTACCAAACTTTCCGCCATGACTCGTCTCTTCCTCGCCCTCGCCACACTGCTCATTACCGCCGCGGCTCAGGCGGAATTTCCGACGCGGCCGATCCACATCCTGGTGACGATCCCGCCGGGCGGCGCGCCGGACATCGTCGCGCGCGTGGTCGGCGACAAGATCTCGCACGCGCTCGGGCAGCCCGTGGTCGTCGATAACAAGCCTGCGGCCAACGGCAACGCCGCGGCCGCGGAGGCGGCGCGCGCGCCGGCCGACGGTCACACGCTGCTGCTCGCCGCGGACAGCCTGATCACGATTAATCCGCACGTGTATTCGAAGATGCCGATCGACACGCTCAAGGACCTTACGCCGGTCTCGAGCTTGGTGTCGAACCAATTCGTGCTGTCGATCAATCCGTCGCTACCGCCGAATACGTTCCCGGAGTTCATCGAATACGCGCGCAAGGCCAAGCCGCCGCTCGCCTATGCCTCGGGCGGGAACGGCAGCCAGCACCAGCTGACGATGGAAATGCTGAAGGCGCGCGCGGGCATCGACCTCGTCCACGTGCCGTATCGCGGCGGCTCACCAGCCACCGCCGCGACCATGGCGGGCGAAGTCGCGGCGATGTTTTCCGGCACTTCGTCGGCGCCGCAGATCAAGGCCGGTCGGCTGCGTGCCCTCGCCGTCGCCGGCGCCAAGCGCTCACCCACCTTCCCGGATTTGCCGACCATCAGCGAGTTCTACCCCGGCTTCGAGAACTCGATCTGGCTCGGACTCTTCGGACCCGCGGGCATGCCTGAGGATGTGCTCAACCGCCTGCGCACCGAAGTGCGCCGCGCGCTGGAATCGCCCGACGTGAAGGCGAGCCTGTTCGGCAAGGGAAGCCTCGAGACCTTGATCCTGTCGCCGGAGGAGTTCAACACGCTGATCCGACGCGATTACGAGCGCTTCGGCAAGCTGATCCGCGACATCGGCCTCAAAGCGGACTAGATCTTGAACTGCTCGCGCGTCTCCGGCGCGAACACATCCTCCATCCGCAGCCGCTTCTTCGCCACGCCCTGCTCGTGGGCGTATTGGAAGAACGCTTCCAGCGTCGGCCGGTTCGGCTCGACGCCATACGGCCAGTAGTCCTCGCCGATCGCTTCGCGCCAATGCTTCACGTGCTCGGAGACCCAGGGCAGCGCCACGTGCGACACCTTGATGTCGGCGAGGCGCGCGAGGCTGCGCCGCTTCGCCTCCTCGAAGGCGGCGAAAAGATTCATCGCGATCCAGCGATCGCGCTCGTAGACCTCGCGCTTCAAGACCAGCACGTGCATGATCGGAAAAATCCGCGTCTTGCGGAAGTACTCGAGCTCGAGGGGCGCGAAGTCCTCGAACAGGCGCCTGCCGGGGACGACGTGCGCCGAGATCACCGCGTCGAGCTCGCCTTTGGCGAGCATCTGGACCAGCGTGGCCTCGGGCCGCGGCTCGATCTTCACGCCCGCCGGCAGGCGCAGCTCGACCTTTTCGACGCGGCCCGGCTGCAGCACGCCGGCCTGGAACCACTGGATGCTTGCGAGATCGACGCCGTACTCGTGCGCGAGCATGCCGCGCACGTAGATCCCGGCGGTCTGCGCCCATTCCGGAATGCCGACGCGGCGGCCTTCGAGCTGCCGCGGGGTCTTGATGTCCGGCCGCGCGTAGATGGCCGAATGCCGGAACATGCGCGACAGGAATACCGGTAGCGCGACGATGTCGGGCCTCGGCTCCGACATCAGCGACACGACCTTGCCGAATGACATCTCGCAGGCCTGCCATTCGCGAAAGCGCGTGAAGCGGTAGAACATCTCTTCGATCGGCAGCGCCTGCTCGATCAGATCGATGCCCTTCGGCTGCAGATCGCGGGTGTGATCGTAGGGCGAGAGCGCGAGGGAAAGCGCAATATTCATCGTGCTAGTATGCGGCCTTCTCGCGCGATGCCCAATATCCGTCTCCCCGACGGCTCGTCGAAGTCGTTTCCAGCACCGCTCACCGTAGCCGAAATCGCCCAGGCGATCGGCCCGGGGCTCGCGCGCGCCGCGCTCGCCGGCAGAGTGAACGGCAAGCTGGTCGACACGGGCTACCGCGTCGATGCGGATGCCGACGTCGCCATCGTCACCGAGAAGGACGCGGAGGCGAACGATCTTCTGCGCCATTCCACGGCGCACTTGCTCGCGCACGCGGTGAAGGAATTGTTCCCCGACGCGCAGGTGACCATCGGTCCGGTGATCGAGAACGGCTTCTACTACGACTTCGCCTTCAAGCGGCCCTTCACGCCCGAGGATTTGTCGCTCATAGAAAAAAAGATGCAGGAGATCGCGAAGCGCGATCTTCCGGTCGATCGCAAGGTCATGAAGCGCGACGACGCAGTCGCTTTTTTCAATTCCATCGGCGAGAAGTACAAGGCGGAAATCATCGCCTCCATCCCGCAGGGCGAGACCATCTCGCTCTATGGGCAGGGCAACTGGATCGATCTGTGCCGCGGGCCGCATGTCCCATCCACAGGGAAGCTGAAAAACTTCAAGCTGATGCGCGTCGCGGGCGCCTACTGGCGCGGCGATTCGAAGAACGAGATGCTCCAGCGCATCTACGGCACGGCCTGGGCGAGGAAGGAGGACCAGGACGCCTACCTCAAGATGCTCGAGGAGGCGGAGAAGCGCGACCACCGGCGCCTCGCGACGCAGCTCGATCTGTTCCACATGCAGGAGGAAGCACCGGGGCTCGTCTTCTGGCACCCGAAGGGCTGGGTGCTGTGGCAGCAGGTCGAGCAGTACATGCGCCGCGTGTATCGCGACAACGGCTACCACGAGGTGCGCGGCCCGCAGATCATCGACGTGAGCCTGTGGCAGAAGACCGGGCACTGGGACAACTTCAAGGAGAACATGTTCACCACCTCATCGGAGAACCGCGACTATGCGATCAAGCCGATGAACTGCCCGGGGCACATCCTGATCTACAACAAGGGCGTGCGGAGCTACCGCGAGCTGCCGCTGCGCTACGGCGAGTTCGGCTCGTGCCATCGCAACGAGCCCTCGGGCGCGCTGCACGGGCTGATGCGCGTGCGCGGCTTCACGCAGGACGACGGCCACATCTTTTGCACCGAGGACCACATCCTGCCGGAGTGCGTCGCGTATACGGCACTGCTGCAGAAGGTCTATCGCGACTTCGGCTTCACGGACATCCTCTACAAGATCGCCACGCGGCCGGCGAAGCGCATCGGCTCGGACGAGAGCTGGGACAAGGCCGAGAAAGCGCTGATCCAGGCGCTCGAGCGCTCGGGCGTCAAGTTCGAGATGCTGCCCGGCGAGGGCGCCTTCTACGGGCCGAAGATCGAGTACCACCTCAAGGACAGCATTGGCCGCTCATGGCAATGCGGCACCATGCAGGTCGACTTCAGCATGCCGGGACGCCTGGGCGCCGAGTACGTCGCCGAGGACAACGTGCGGCGCACGCCGGTGATGCTGCACCGGGCGATCGTCGGCTCGCTCGAGCGCTTCATCGGCATCCTCATCGAGCATTACGCCGGCGCGTTTCCGCTGTGGCTCGCGCCGGTGCAGGCGGCGGTGCTCAACATCACCGAGCGCCAGGCCGCTTACGCCCAAGCGCTCGCCGAGCGGCTGAAATCACAGGGCTTGCGCGTGGCCGCCGACCTGCGGAATGAAAAAATTTCCTACAAGATCCGCGAGCACAGCCTGCAGAAGCTGCCCTACCAGCTCGTTGTGGGCGACAAGGAAATGCAGGCCAACGCCGTAGCGGTGCGCACCCGGGGTGGGGAGGACTTGGGCGCGATGCCCGTCGATACGCTGCTTGCGCGCCTTCAATCGGAAATGCGTCCCGGACCGTAGCCGGACGGCGGGAAAATCGATAAAATTCCGCAGCATAGGTGGCCGTGCGACGCGCCTGATGGGTTCAGCCCGGAGAGCGCGGCAGCACGGCTGTTTTTTTCAACGAACTGAGGAGCTTTTCACTCATCGCACTCGAAAGATCGCAGCGCATCAACCGGGAAATCACCGCCCCGGAGGTGCGACTGGTAGCGGAAAACGGTGACCAGTTAGGCATCAAGTCGGTTTCGGACGCGCTGCGGCTGGCCGAAGAGGCAAACGTGGACCTGGTGGAGATCGCGCCGCTCGCGGTACCGCCGGTCTGCAAGCTGATGGACTACGGCAAGTTCCGCTACCGCGAGCAGAAGAAAGCGCACGAGGCGAAGCTCAAGCAGAAGCAGATCCAGGTCAAGGAAATCAAGTTCCGCCCGGGCACCGACGAGGGCGACTACAAGATCAAGCTCGGCAAGCTGATCCAGTTCCTGGAGGAGGGCGACAAGGCCAAGGTCACGCTGAGGTTCCGCGGCCGCGAGATGGCGCACAAGGAGTTCGGCGAGCGCCTGCTCGAGCGGGTGCGCAAGGACCTGGACGCGGTCGGCGTGGTCGAGCAGTTTCCTAGGCTCGAGGGCCGGCAGATGGTGATGGTGCTGGCGCCGAAGAAGAAGGCGGTGCCGGAGAAGAAGGCAGCAGCAAAGCCGAAGCCGAAAGCGGAGCCGAAGAAGGCGCCGGCGGCAAAACCCGCCGCAGCATAGCGGGCACAAGTGATGACCGCGGCATCAAGCGCTCACGCAGTGAGCCGCCCGGCGTCAAGCTAAAAGAGGTTATTTATGCCGAAGATGAAGTCCAAGCGCGGCGCGGCCAAGCGCTTCAGGGTGCGCGGCAGCGGCAGCATCAAGCGCGCCGGCGCCTATAAGCGCCACATCCTCACGAAGAAGAGCACTAAGCGCAAACGCCAGATGCGCCGCAGGAGCGGGGTCGACCAGACCAACACGGCGGCCATCCGCGCGATGCTGCCGTACTCGTCGTAAGGAGCGCGCCATGCCAAGAGTAAAACGTGGAGTCACGGCGCGCGCGCGCCACAAGAAAGTCTTCAAGCAGGCCAAGGGCTTCCGCGGCCGCAGGAAGAACGTCTATCGCGTAGCCAAGCAGGCGGTGATGAAAGCGGGGCAGTACGCGTACCGCGACCGCCGCAACAAGAAGCGCACCTTCCGCGCGCTGTGGATCGCGCGCATCAACGCCGCGGTGCGCGAGCTCGGCATGAGCTACAGCACGTTCATGGCGGGCCTGAAGCGCGCGCAGATCGAGATCGATCGCAAAGTGCTCGCCGATCTCGCGGTGACCGACAAGGCGGCTTTCGACAAGATCGCCGGCCAGGTCAAAGCAAATTTAGCGCACTGAGTGGCGCACTGAGTCGCCCCTAGTTTGCAGGACCTGGACGGCATCGTTTCGCGCGCGCTCGCCGCGTTCCGCGCGGCGGGCGATGTCGCGTCCCTCGAAAACGCGAAGGCGCGCTTTCTCGGCAAATCCGGCGAGCTGACCGCGCTGCAGGCGACGCTCAAGTCGGCGACTCCCGGCGAGCGCAGGGAGCTCGGCGCGCGGTTCAACGCGGCGAAAGAGAAGGTCGAAGCCGCGCTCCAGGCGCGGCGCGACGCGCTCGCCGGCGAGAAGCTCTCTGCGCGGCTCGCCGAGGAGGCGCTCGATGTGACGCTGCCCGCCCGCGGCCGCGGCCGCGGCGGCGTGCATCCGGTGATCCGTACCTGGCAGCGCGTCGAGGCGATCTGGCACTCGCTCGGTTTCGATGTCGCCGAAGGCCCCGAGATCGAGACCGACTGGTACAGCTTCACGGCGCTCAACAACCCGGAGAACCATCCGGCGCGCTCGATGCAGGACACGTTCTACGTCGATCTCAAGGACGAGAACGGGATTGCGCTCAACCTGCGCCCGCACACGAGCCCGATGCAGGTGCGCTATGCGCGCATGCACTCACCGCCGATCAAGGTGATCGCGCCGGGACGCACCTACCGCGTCGATTCCGACGCGACGCATTCGCCGATGTTCCACCAGGTCGAGTGCCTGTGGATCGACGAGGACATCAGCTTCGCCGACCTCAAGGGCGTGTACACCGACTTCCTGCGGCGCTTCTTCGAGAACGACGAGCTCGAAGTGCGCTTTCGCCCTTCCTATTTCCCGTTCACCGAGCCCTCGGCCGAGATCGATATGAAGCTCAAGGGCCGGTGGCTGGAAATTTCCGGATCTGGCCAGGTCCATCCGACGGTGGTGCGCAACTTCGGCCTCGATCCCGAGCGCTACATCGGCTTCGCCTTCGGCTCGGGCCTCGAGCGCCTGACGATGCTGCGCTATGGCATCGAAGACCTGCGCCTGTTCTTCGACGGCGACCTGCGCTTTCTCGCGCAGTTTTCATGAACATCCCAGAGAGCTGGCTGCGCAGCTTCTGCAACCCGCCGCTTCCGGGCGCCGAGCTGGCCGAGCGCCTGACCATGGCCGGGCTCGAGGTCGAAGCCTACGAGCCCGTCGGGCCGCAGTTCAGCGGTGTGGTCGTCGGCCAGATTCTGGAGGTGGCGCGCCATCCGAACGCCGACAAGCTCACGGTCTGCACGGTCGACGCCGGCGGCGAAAAGCTGAGAGTCGTCTGCGGCGCGCCCAACGCCCGCGCCGGGATGAAGGCGCCGCTCGCGAAGATCGGCGCGCGCCTCCCGGCGGTTCATGTGCAGAAAACGACCATTCGGGGCATAGAGAGTGCGGGGATGTTGTGCTCGGCGCGCGAGCTCGGACTGTCTGACGACCACTCGGGCCTGCTCGAGCTCAATGCCAAAGTGGGAAGCGATGCGCGCGCAGCGCTTGGGCTGGACGAGTGCGTCTTCACGCTGAAGCTGACGCCGAACCGCGCCGATTGCCTTTCAGTGCTGGGCGTGGCGCGCGAGGTGGCCGCCTTGACCGGCGCCCGGCTGGAAGCGCCGCCGATCGTACCGGTGCCCAAAAAGAGCGACGCGCGCCACCCGGTGCGCATCAGCGCGCCCGAGGGCTGCGGGCGCTTTGCCGGCCGGGTGATTCGCAACGTGAACGCCGCCGCGCCGACGCCGGGCTGGATGAAGAGCCGCCTCGAGCGCTCGGGGCAGCGCTCGATTTCCGCGCTGGTCGACGTCACCAACTACGTGATGCTCGAGCTCGGCCGGCCGCTGCACGTGTACGACGTTGACAAGCTCGCCGGCGCGATCGACGTGCGCTGGGGGCGCAAAGGAGAAAAAGTCCTGCTGCTGAACGAGCAGGAGGTGGCAGTCGACCCGACGGTGCTGTGCATAACGGATGATTCGGGCGCCATCGGCCTGGGCGGCATCATGGGCGGCGAAAGCACGAAGGCGGATGAGGCCACGCGCCACGTGTTCCTCGAGTCGGCGTTCTTCTGGCCCGACGCGGTCGCCGGCCGCGCGCGGCGCTACAATTTCACGAGCGACGCGTCGCACCGCTTCGAGCGCGGCGTCGATTTCAACAACAACGTGGACGGGATCGAACGCGCCACGCGGTTGATCTTGGATATTTGCGGCGGCGAGCCGGGTCCGACCGACGACCTGGCGGTGAAGCTGCCCGAGAGAAAACCGGTGCGCCTGCGCGTGGCGCGCGCACAGAAGATCATCGGCATGCCGCTCGCGGCGGAGGAGATGCAGAAAACCTTCGAGCGCCTGGCGCTGCCGCACGAGCGCGAGGGCGATGCGTTCGTCGTCAATCCGCCGAGCTACCGCTTCGATCTCGCGATCGAGGAGGACCTGATCGAGGAGGTGGCGCGCCTCTACGGCTTCGAGCGCATCGCCGCGCATCCGCCGCGCCCGGCCGCGACCTTCCTCAAGGTTGCGGAAAGGCGCAGCCTGCACGAGCTGCGCGAGCGGCTCGCCGCGGCGGACTACCGCGAGCTCATCAATTTCACCTTCGTCGAGCCGCAATGGGAGCTCGATTTCGCCGGCGAGGCGAACCCGGTGCGCCTGCTCAATCCGATCGTGAGCCAGCAATCGGTGATGAGGAGCTCGCTCATCGGCTCGCTGGTCGCGAACCTGCGCTACAACCAGGCGCGCAAGGTCGAGCGCATCCGCGTGTTCGAGATCGGCCGCGTCTTCGTGCGCGACCCGCAGGCGCCGGACGGTCCGCTCGCCGTGCGCGGACTGCGCCAGCCGATCCGCGTCGGCGCCGCAGCGTATGGGCCTGCACTGGAAGAGCAATGGGCGGCCGAGACCCGCGCGGTGGACTTCTTCGACGTCAAGGCGGACCTCGAAGCATTGATCAGCCCGCTCACGGCACGCTACGAGCGCGGCGAACACCCGGCGTTTCACCCGGGGCGCGCTGCGCGCGTGATGGTGGAGGGGCAAGCGGCCGGGTGGATCGGTGAGCTGCATCCGCGCTGGCAGCAGAAGTACGAGCTCGCACGGCCAGCGGTGATGTTCGAGCTCGACGCGGAGCGCCTGCAGGCGGTGCCGCCGCCGGCCTTTGCGGCGCCGTCCAAGTACCCGCCGGTGGTGCGCGACATGGCTTTGGTGGTCGATGCCGCAGTGCCCGCGCAAGCGCTTTTGGACGCCATGGAGGCCAAAAAACCCCCGATCGTGGCCTCGATAAGGCTCTTTGACCTGTACCAGGGCCAAGGCGTCCCCGCGGGACGAAAAAGCCTTGCTTTCCGGGTAGTTATGCAACATACTGAACGAACCCTCACGGATGCGGAGGCAGATGCTGCCCGCGATGCTCTGGTCAGCCTGCTGGGCCAAAAATTCGCCGCAAGTCTGCGCAAATAAAGGGGATTAGGGGAGCCGTGATGACGTTGACGAAGGCCGAGCTGGCCGATCTGCTTTTCGAGAAGGTCGGCCTGAACAAGCGCGAAGCGAAGGATATGGTGGAGGCGTTCTTCGAGGAGATCCGCGGAGCGCTCGAGCGCGGCGAAAGCGTCAAGCTTTCTGGCTTCGGCAACTTCCAGCTGCGCGACAAGCCGCAACGCCCGGGGCGCAACCCGAAGACCGGCGAGGAGATCCCGATCAGCGCGCGCCGCGTCGTCACGTTCCACGCCAGCCAGAAGTTGAAGGCCATGGTCGAAAAGGCCCGCCATGGAGCAAAGCCGCAGGAAACCTGAACTGCCGCCGATCCCCGCGAAGCGCTACTTCACCATCGGTGAAGTGAGCGAGCTCTGCGGGGTGAAGCCGCACGTGCTGCGTTACTGGGAGCAGGAATTCACGCAGTTGAAGCCCGTGAAGCGCCGCGGCAATCGCCGCTACTACCAGCATCATGAAGTGCTGCTGATCCGGCGCATCCGCGAGCTGCTCTACGAAGAGGGGTTCACCATCAGCGGCGCGCGAAATCGGTTGGACAATGCGCGCCTGGACAATCCGCTCGGCGGCGAAGACAAGATCGAGCCGCCGGTGCGCAATGGCCGCGCCACGCCGCCCGCCGGCGTCGACGTCGCCGCCATCAAGCGCGAATTACGCGCAGTGCTGGATCAGCTGCAGCGTTAAAATCACCGGTCTCGGGGCGTAGCGCAGCCTGGTAGCGTACCTGCATGGGGTGCAGGTGGTCGCGAGTTCAAATCTCGCCGCCCCGACCAACTTTCAAGTACTTACGGCCCCGACTCTGGGCCGTCGCCTAAATTCCTGTGCGGTGTCCAAAACTTCGACCCGTTTCACGTTGTCGAAGTAGCCCGCGCGCATCGCCCCGCCTTTGCGCCCAGTGCTCCTCCACCTCCTGACGCTCCCAGCTCTGCGATTGCATGCATCCAAGGTGGCGCGGCCAATATCTTTACGCACTTCACAGGTGACGCTCACACGGGAGTAACGCCACTTTCGGACCCCAACGCTGGTCATTACTCTCGGCATTGCATCCTGGCTGGCCGGACCACCCTCACGAGGCAAGGTTCAACGTGAATCTCACTCTCACAGGTGGCCGACAATATGAAGCACGCTCAAAGCTGAACAAGGGAAATTTTGATTTCCAGATAGTGGACATCACCAGTCGCGAAGAAAAGGTCGCCTACTATTTCAGCCTGCCCTCCGGGGTGGTCCCGAGTCCGGGTCGCGCTATTGAGGCAACGCCAGCAGCGGGCGCATAACTAGGAGCATCGTGGTCGCGAGTTCAAATCTCGCCGCCCCGACCAATTTCTACGTAGTGGTTTGTCTCGCCGTGACATAAGTCACCATGGGCGAAGCGGTAGCGATGCAAGAATGCGCGGCCAACAATAGGCCGCTCATGCGCTACAAGTTCAGCATGCTCCAGGACTGCCTGCGCGCCGAGCTCGTCGGGCGCGAGAGCGTGGACGAGACGCAGGAGTTCATCCGCGCGGTCGCCGAGGAAGCGCGGACGCAGCGCTGCCCGCGCATCCTCGTGTGGGTGCGCCGCTCGCGACCGATCTTCAAGGTCGAGCAGTACCGCATCTCGGAATACTTCAAGCAGCTCGCCGCCAACCGCGAGGTGCGCGTGGCGCTGCTCGGCGACTCCGAGGAGGTGCGCGCGGCGCACGAGTACATCGAGGTCCTCGCGCGCCAGCAGGGCGCGAACGTGCGCGCCTTCCGCGAGGAGCCGCCGGCGCTCGAGTGGCTGAAAGCGCCCGTGCTTCAGTCCCAGGAGAAGCGGTAGAAGAGTCCCCAGCCGCTCGAGGTGCCGGTCTCCGCGCGCAGCGACCAGCGGCGCGACAGCGAATAGTCGAGCTTGACGAGGTTCGACGCGACGGTCCCGAGGCCCTGCTCGTAGCTCACGTAGAGCTTGTCCGATAGCCGCTTGCCGAAGGCAAGCACGCGGTCCTGCACCTCGCCCGTGCCGCGGAACGACACCTCGTCGAGGCCGAAGCTCTGCGCAATGCGCCGGTCGAGCGGCATGCTGTTGCCGCGCGCGAGCAGCGCGCCTGCCGCGGCCTGCAGCAGGCCCAGATCGGCTTTGGTCGCGTCGGTGGGCGCGCGGCCGAGCACCAGCCAAGAGAGCCGCTCGCCCTCGGACACCTGCGGCTGCGACACGATCTGCACGCGCGGCGCGAGCACCGTGCCGCTCACCTGCACGCCGGCCTCGACCGCCTGGTTGCGGCGCCACGCGGTGATCTGCAGCGTCGGGTTGTCGAGCGGGCCATCGAAGATCAGCACGCCGGGATCGACCTGCAGGCGCTGGCCGTAGGCGAAGAAGGTGGCGTTGATCGTCTGCAGACGTCCGTAGGCGCGCAGCTCGCCCTCCTTCGAGGTGGCGAGATTGACGCGGCCGCCGAGCTTGCCTTCCAGACCCTTCGCATGCACCGTGAGGTTCGAGCCCAGGTCGAGGTCGATGTTGAGGTGGATCGGCAGCGGCGATCTCTGCTTCGGGGCGGGGCGCGTCTGGCCGGCGACGACCACGTCGTCGCCGAGCTTCGGAATGCGGTCCCCCTCGATCTCGAGATGGCCGCGGTCGGCGCGCAGCTCGCCGGAGAGCGAGAGGCGATTGCCGTCGAAGCCGGCTTCGCCCTCGCCCGACGCTATCAGGCGCAGGTCCGGGCGCTCGAGCAGGCCGAAGTTGCGCGCTTCCCAGGTGAGCTTGGCGTTGCCCTCTGCGAGGCGCAGCGGCAGCGTGCCCGTCGCGGAGAAGCGCCCTTCGCCCGCCTGGATCGTGAAGCGCTCGACGCGCAGCGTGTCGCCTTCGAGGCGCGCGCGCAGCTCGCCGTTCTTCAGATACACGCCGAAGGGCGGGTAGTCGAAGGTGAGCGCATCGCCGCGCACGCTGCCCGAGATGACCGGCGCACCGAGCGTGCCGCCGCCTTCGAGGTCGGCGGACACCCGGCCGTCGAAGCGCGCGTCGCCGAGTACCGGCTGCGCGAGGAGCCGCGCATGCGCGAGCGCGAGCTGGCCCTGGATGAGGAGCGCCGAATTGCGCCCGAGCCCCAATGCGCCGGCGCCGGGGTCGCGGCCGAGCTGGCCGGCAAGCGCCGCCGTGGCATAGCCCGAGATCACGTCGAGCCGGGCGCCGACGCCCGCGTTGGTGAAGCGCGCATCGAGCGCGACGCTCTGCAGGCCGAGCTCGATCGGCCGCTCGTCGAGCACCACGACGTCGCCGCTCGCGCGCCGCAGCCGCAGCGTGCCATCAAGGCCGGGCGCCGCGGTGATCGACCATTGCCCGTCCACGAGCAGCGTGGCGCGCAGCCGCTCGCTCAAGCCGGCGGCAGCCACGAGCCATTGCGCCGGCAGCCCCGTGAACTCACCGCTCGACGTGATGCGCTCTTTAGACCACGCGAGCTCGCGCACCAGCAGCCGGCCCTCGCCCAGGCTCGCCTCGAAGCGCCCGAGCTCCACGCGCTGGCGCGACACGCGCAGCGGCGCCGCGGCGCGCAGGTTCACCGGTATCTTGCCCCTGCCTTCGAGCGATACGAGCTCGCCGCTCCAAGTGCCCGCGGCGAAGCCGCCGCGCAAGCGCGCCTCCACCTCGGCGCCCGCATCGCTGTCCTTGGTGCGCACCGTAAAGCGGCCTTCATGGCGCGCCAGGCTGCCAGCGATATTCGCCGTGGCGCGCGCCGCCTGGAAGCCGTGCGGCAGCTCGAGCGCTTCCAATTGCGCGGCGATCACCGCCTCGGGGGCGGCCCAGGTGCCGCCGAGCGTGCCGCTCGCCTTCATGCGGCCGGCCAGCTCATCGATGTAGTCCTCGAGCTGCGGCACCTCGAGCGTCCACGCGAGCTTGTCGGCCGCGGTGCCGAAGCTGCCGCGCGCCGTCGCGCGGCTCTCGCCGAGCTTCGCCTCGGCGTCTCCCTGCAGCAGCCGGCGCCCCGCGATGCGTGCGCTGCCGCGCGACTCGAGCGCCTGGTCGAGGAGCGTGCTGTTGGCGAGCAACCACTGCAGATCGACGCGCGGCTCCTTGGCGAGCTCGCCTTGAACCGTGACCGAACCGCTGATCGATCCGTCCGGGTAGTCGCCGAACGCCGCGGGGTCGAAGCGCGCGAGGACGAGCTTGGCGCTGAAGGTCGGCGGCTCGCCGAGCTCGAGCTTGCCCGACCCGCTCACTTCGCCGCCGGCGGCGGCGGCGCGCAGGCTGTGCACTTCCACCGTGTCGCCGCGACGCACGGCTTCCGCGCTGATGCTCATGCCTTCCTGCGCAAGTGTGCCGCGCACGCTCTGCACTTCGCGCGCGAGCGACACCTCGAGCGGCCCGGAGAGCGCCGTCTGGCGCAGCGTCGAGCGCAGCGCGCGCAGATTCAGCCGGCTCGCTTTCAATGTCCCCTGGAAGCCTGCGGCGCCGAGCTGGCCGCGGCCTTCGAGCAGGCCGCCCCCCGAGAGCACGATGCGCAGCTCCTCGAGCGTCGCGTTCTCCAGATCCCGGCTCGCGAGCCGCGCCTCGACGGCGGCGATCGGCAGCCGGCCCTGGTCGAGCGGGCCGGGCGCCGCGTTCGCCAGCGTGAGCGTGCCCTCGAGTCCGCGGTCGCTGCCGCTCGCCCTGACGGTGAGGCTGAGCGCGGCGTGCGGCAGCTCGTCGCTGAAGCGCGCGAGGTCGATCGGCGAGGCGCTGGCGTCGAGCGTCACGAGGTGCTGCGGCCGGAATGGCGCGAGCACCACGCGCACGTCGGCGGCGATGTCGCCCTGGCGCAGCGCGAGGTGCGCCTCGAGGCGCTCGAGCGTGCCCCCCAGGGCCAGGGTGCCGCTCAGCGGGTAGCGCTCGTGTTCGAGCTCGAAGCTGCCCTCGGCCGACACGCTAGGCGGCAGCGTGCCGAGCGCGAGATGGGCAAAGCGGAGCTTGCGCAGGGTATACACCGCCTCGCCGCGCAGCACGCGCAGGCGCTCGACTTCGACGTTGCCGAGGCGCAGGCCGAAAGGCAAGCTCGGCGGGCTGGACACCCGCTCGCCGCCCTCGCGGATCTCGATGTCGAGCGAGGCGATGTGCAGCGGCTCGATCACGAGACGTCCGCCGAGCGCGGCGGCGAGATGCGCATGGGCGCCGAGCTCGCGCGCCTCGACGCGGGTGCCGTCGGCCTCGAAGCGCAGCCGATCGATCGTCACCAGGCCGGCCAGCGTGCCGCGCGCGCCTGCGATCGTCAGCTTGCCGCCCATCTCGCGCTGCGCGCGCTCGAGCGCCCACTGCAGTCCCGCCTCGGTGGCGAAGAGCCACGCGAGCGCCGCAACCGCGCCGATGAGGAGCGCGGCGCCGAGCGCGCCGGCGGTGAGGAAAAAGGCGCGCAGGCTCAGAAGCCGTACCCCACGGAGAAATGCAGGCGCCAGTCGCTTCGCAGCGCGCCGTAGGCGAGGTCGGCACGGATCGGCCCGATCGGCGTGCGAAAGCGCGCGCCGAGACCGTATCCGGTGGCCACATCGGAGCGCAAACCGGCGTCCCAGGCGTTGCCCGCGTCGACGAACCCTGCCACGCCCCAGTTGTCGCCGATCCAGTGCGTGTATTCGACGCTGCCGACCAGCAGGCGCCGTCCGCCGACCACGGCGCCGGCCTGCTCGACGCCGATGCTCTCGAAGGCATAGCCGCGCACCGTCTGGTCGCCGCCGGTGCGGAAGAGGAAGGTGCTCGGGATGCCCTCGCGCGCCTGCGAGCGCACTGCGCCGGCCTGGCCGCGCAGCAGGAGATCGCCGCTGCGACTGAGCGGGAAAAAGAGCGACGCGCTCGCGATGCCGCGCACGAACTGCTGCGAGGCGAGCGCGTTGGGGGCGCCCCCCACCTCCGCGCTCATGACATAGCCCTCGCGCGGCGAGATGAGCGCGTCGGTGCGGCGAAACCCCTTGCGCACGCCGAAATAGACCGCGTAGCGGCTATCGGAGATCACGTCGGACACCGTCTGGTCTTCGGCGTGCGCCGAGACGATGTAGGCCGAAGGCGCCGCGGTGGCGCCATAGTTTTGCGAGACGCCGACCGCCAGCTCGCGCGTGGTCTCGTTCTGGATGTCCTGCGCCCGCGCCCGCGTGAAGATGTTGTTCCACACCCCACCCGGGCGCGGCGGCGTATCGAGGTCCAGCTGCAAATTTTGAATCTTCGCGTCGAGGTTCAGGCTCGAGCGGAAGCGCCAGGCCGATGAAAACACGTCCTGGTTGCTGTAGCGCGTCTCGAAGCGCGGGCCGACGTCGGTGTTGTAGCCGACGCCGGACTCGACGTGGTGCTTGGGCGCGTCGATCACCGCCACGCGCAGCGGCGCCGCGTCGGCGAGCTGCGGCTGCACGTCGATCTCGGCCTGCACGCTCGCGAAGTAGCCCGACTCGAGCAGCCGCCGCTGGTAGAGCACCACCTTGTCGCGGTCGTAGACGTCACCCGGACGCACCGGCACCAGGTTCTCGATCAGCGCATCGGGATAGCGCTTTGCGCCGCTCACGTGCAGCTCGCCGAAGCGAAACGGCGGCCCGCTCGCGATCTCCACCATCAGCACGGCGCGATGCTCCTGCGGATCGATGAACGCCTGGCTGTCGGTGATGCTCGCGGCGGCGTAGCGCCAGCCGGAGAGCTCGCGCACCGCCTGGCGCTTCGCCGCCTCCCACTCCTCCTGGCGAAAGGGCTGCCCGCGGCGCAAGAGCCAGCCCTCGCGCACTTTCGCAAGCAGCGCGCGCGCTTCGCCGTCGCTCGTCGCCGGGCCGCTGAAGCGGATCTCGACCTCGTGCACGCGGGTGCGTTCGCCCGGCTCGACGCGCAGCCGCACCACCCACGGCTCCTCGGCCGATTCGATCTCGGCGCGCACCTGCGCCGAGAAATAGCCGTCGGTGGCCGCCGCCTCGCGCGCTTCGTGCACCGCCTCGTCGACCAGCCGCTTGAGCCGTTCGGCATCCATGTCGGGGTCGAGGCGCCAGCGCACGATGTTCAGCCCTTTCTCGAGCGTCGCCTTCAGCTCGCGCGGCGCCTCGATCTCGACGCGATAGTCGAGCCGTGCGAGCGCCGGGTTCGCGAGGCACAAGAGCAGGACCAAGGGCAGGCGCACGCAGGTTAGACAGCGGCTCCTCAAGCTGTTCCAGTGCCCCTGGACTGTAGAATCGTCCGCGTGAAAATTCTCGTCTCCAATGACGACGGCTACTTCGCGCCGGGCATCACGCTGCTCGCCGAGGCACTCGCCCGGCTGGGCGAGGTGACGGTCGTCGCGCCCGAGCGCGATCGCTCGGGCGCCTCGAACTCGCTCACCCTCGACCGGCCGCTGGTCGTGCGCCGGGCGCCGAATGGCTACTTCTCCGTTAACGGCACACCCACCGACTGCGTGCACATCGCGGTGACGGGACTGCTCGATTTCACCCCCGACGTGATCGTCTCGGGGGTGAACCTCGGGGCGAACATGGGCGACGACACCATCTATTCCGGCACCGTGGCCGCCGCCGTCGAAGGCTACCTGCTCGGCATTCCCTCGCTTGCGGTCTCGCTCACCAGCAAGGAAGGCAGCCATTTCGAGTCCGCCATCGGCGTGGCGCTCGAGATGGTGGAGCGCCTCGCGCGCGCCCCCTTCGGCGAGCCGGTGCTCTTCAACGTCAACGTGCCCGACGTCGCGCCGGAGCGGCTGTGCGGCATGGAAGTGACGCGTCTCGGAAAGCGTCACAAGGCCGAGCCGGTCATCAAGCTCACCACGCCGCGCGGCGAAAGCGCGTACTGGATCGGCCCGGCCGGCGCCGCGGCCGACGCCGGGCCGGGCACCGACTTCCATGCCGTAGAAAACCGCCGCGTCTCGGTCACGCCGCTGCGCATGGACCTCACGCATTCGCCGCAGCTGCCGCGCGCGCGCGAATGGCTCGCGCTTCGATCCCGAGGGTGAGCGCCGCCGGCATCGGCATGACCTCGCCGCGCACGCGCAGCCGCATGGTGGCGCGGCTGCGCGCCAAGGGCATTCGCGACGAGCGCGTGCTCGCCGCGCTCGCGGCCGTGCCGCGCCACCTCTTCGTCGAGGAGGCGCTCGCGAGCCGCGCCTACGAGGACAGCGCGCTGCCGATCGGCTTTGCGCAGACCATCTCGCAGCCCTATGTCGTCGCGCGCATGATCGAACTGCTCCTCGAAGGCCGCGAGCCCGGCAAAGTGTTGGAGGTCGGCACCGGCTGCGGCTACCAGGCGGCGGTGCTCGCGGCGATCTTCCCCGAGGTGTACTCGATCGAGCGCCTCCAGGGGCTGCTCGAGCGCGCGCGGCGCAACCTGCTCGGGCTGCGTCTCGCGAATCTGCGCCTCGTGCATGGCGACGGCTACGCCGGGCTCGAGCAGGCTGCGCCGTTTCATTCGATCATCGTGGCGGCGGCGGCACCGCGCGTCCCGGAAGGCCTCGCACGCCAGCTTGCCGCCGGTGGCAGAATGATATTGCCGCTGTCCGCGGCCAATGGCGGGCAGCGGCTCGTACTGATCGAGCGAAACGGCCGGGGTTTCCGAGAGTCGGAGCTCGATCCGGTGCGCTTTGTGCCGATGGAGGCGGGCAAGGCATGAGGCTTGAAGCCGCGGCGGTGATCAGCGCGCTGGTCGCAGGATGCGCGTCGCAGCATCCGTCGGCCCCGGTCATCGACCGCACCGCGCGCACAAACAGGATAGAAGCGGCGCCGCAGCCGCCGCCGGTGGCGAAGGTCACGGCGCCGACGCCGAGGACCGTGCCCGATGAGCACTACGAGGTGAAGCGCGGCGACACCCTCTACAGCATCGCGCTCGAGCACGGCGTCGACTACCGCGAACTCGCGCAATGGAACGGCCTCGACGACCCGACGCGCATTCGCGCGGGCCAGGTGCTGCGCGTCAAGCCCGACGAATCGCGCGGCGTACAGATCGGCCGTGCCAACATCGGCGCGCGCGTCGAGTCGCGGCCGCTGGATGCGCCTCCCCCGGCGGTCAAATCGGCCCCCAAGGAGCCGGAAACCGTCCAGAGCACGGAGTTCATGTGGCCGGCCAAAGGCAAGATCCTCGCCGGTTTCGCCGAGCCGCGCAGCAAGGGGATCGACATCGACGGCAGACCGGGCGATCCGATCGTTGCCGCCGCCGCCGGGCGCGTCACCTACATCGGCAGCGGCATC
>DASXRW010000089.1:0-13220 GCA_036506355.1 Burkholderiales bacterium | reverse complement strand
AGCGGGCGCGGGCGCCGGCGCCTGCTTCATCGCCATCAGCCACTGGCGCTGCAACCACTCGGTATCCGCTGCGTCGAGCCGGCGATTGACGTCGATCGCCTGCGTGATCGAGGGATCGGGCGTGTAGTTCGAGATGCGGTCGGGCACCGTCGTCGCGTTGCTCGCAGCCGGCGGCGGCGTATTGGAGTAGTTGACCACGCCGTTCGCGTCGACCCATTTGTAGGTCTGCGCGTGCGCACTGAAGGCAAGCGCGGCGAGGAGCAGGACGCGGATCATGGCCGCAGCGTACTGCAGCGGCCGCACAAAATAAATCGGGGTCAGACCCCGGCAGGCCTGACCCCGTCGCTGCCGGAAACTACTGCACCTTGCGGATCATGCGGTCGGGCGTGAGCTCGACGCGAGTGCCCTGCTTGAACTCGTTGCTATCCGTGTCGACGTACTGGATGTCGCCGCCGGCATCCATCTTGATCGCCAGGCGGTTCAGCCGGCCGGCCGAGCTGCTCGGCACGCCGACGCGGGGCTCGGGCCGATCGGTCGCGGACGTGCCGGCGGGATGCGCCGAGGCGCCGGTCGCGGTGCCGCCGCCCGCGGAGGACATCGCGGGGGTCAGCGTGACCGACTGCACCCAGCCGAAGCCGGGGCGGTAGGTCGTGGCCTGCGGCACGATCGGCGCCGCGTGCGGGTCCATGGCCGGCGCGTAGTAGGGCTGGCCGCAGCCGGACATAGTGGTAACTGCGGCCGCGACGGCGAGGATCGAAAGGGATGCTGCGAGAGTTTTCATCGGCTTCCTCCAGTGGTGGGTAACCGGAAGAGCCGTAGCAATCCTCGCGCCTAGAACTCCCTGCCGAGCTTGCGGTCGAGCGAGTAGCGCCCGCCGCCGCCGAAGACGAAGGCGAGGCAGACGAGGAACAGCACCAGCGCGAATTCGGTCCCACGCGAGGTCCAGAAATAGCCGTTGGGCATCTGGATGGTGACGACGATGACGCCGAGCTCGATCGCCATCATGAAGGCGACCACCCGCGTGCCCAGGCCGAGCGCGAGCAGGATCATGCCGACGAATTCAAGGAGCGCCACCACCCACGCCCAGAAGAGCGGCGGGTAGAAGCCGGTCTTCAGCACGTTGCCCGCCGCAATGCGCGTCGCGCCGTCGGCAAAGACCTTCTCATACCCACTGGGCAGGATAAGGAGTGCGAACCACACGCGGGCGAGGGCGTAGCCGATGGGCACGAGCTGCTGCCTTGCCGATTGCTGCAGGCTGTAGCGCCCGGCGCCGCCGATCGCCACGGCGAGCAGCACGCCGAGGAGGAAGGTGTGGTACTGCACGCCGCCGCGCGTCCACAGCCAGCCCTTGCCGATGTTGGCGGCGATGATCATCAGGACATCGAGGATCAAGAGCAGCGCGATCGGCCGCACGAGAATCCCGAGCGCGAGCGCAAGCCCCCCGACGAGCTCGAGCACGCCGAGTCCATAGCCCAGCGCGCTGCCGGCGCCGCCGAAAAAGAGCTTCAGCACGCCATGCGGCACGAAAATCGCGCCCGTGGCGACGCGGATCAGGGTGTAGGCGTACGGCTCGAGCGGCCGATAGAGGCGCTCGGCGAACGGAATGATCGGCGCGCTGCGTGCTGCGGGAATGCTCGACATTGTTCTCCCCTTTTCAGTTCGGGGACGGAGCCCGAATTACTTCGGGCTCCGTCCCGGAATTAGATCGGGCTCCGTCCCCGGATTAGGAAGTCAATCGAAGCTGACGATCTCCACCCAGTTCGAGCCCTTGCCCGTCGGATACTTGCCGACGAGCTTGAGCGCGCCGCTCGAGCCGTCGATCGCATACGA
The DNA here is from genome assembly GCA_036506355.1 of Burkholderiales bacterium. GTDB lineage: Bacteria > Pseudomonadota > Gammaproteobacteria > Burkholderiales > SG8-39 > SCGC-AG-212-J23. Next base: position 11,390 of record DASXRW010000089.1, on the reverse strand, counting down.
GGAGATGGTCCCGGACTGCTCGCCCGAAACGACCATGTACCGGCCTGTCGGATCGATGCGGAAGCCGCGCGGCTGCTTCTCGGTCGCCGTGCTGCCGATGTAGCTGAGCTTGCCGGTGGCGCCGTCCACGCTCAGCGCGTTGATCGTGCTGCTGGTGCGCTCGGCGGCGTAGAGGAAGCGGCCGTTCGGCGTGAGGTGCAGATCGGACGCCCAGATGTCGTTGTCGACGTTGCGGCCGGGGCTCGGGCGCGGCGCGCCCGGCTGGAGCTTGGCATCCGGCGAGAGCGCGGACACCGTGCCCACTTCCGAAAGGAGGCCGCTCTTCGCGTCCAGGACGAGCGTCGTGACCGTCGCGGTCAGCTCGTTCAGCACATAGACGAAGCGGTTGTCGGCCGACACGACGAGGTGGCGCGGGCCGCTGCCGGCCTTGAGCTGCACGAGCGGCGGCGTGTTCGACGTGAGGCGCCCGCTTTTCTCGTCGAACAGGAACTGGAACACCTGGTCGGTGCCGAGGTGCGGCACGAAGACGAAGCGGTTGCTGTTGTCGGTGCGGATCGCGTGCGCGTTGCGCGCCGTCGGAATCACCTGCTGCGGCTCGCCGACGCGGCCGTCCGCGCCCACCGGGTTCACGCTCACGAGGTGGGCGCCATACGAGGCGCCGAGCAGATAGCGTCCACTGCGCTCGAGATAGATGTAGGGGAAGCTTTCCGCGAGCGGCCCAGTGCCGGCGAGCTTGAGCGCGCCGGTGCCGCGGTCGATGGTGTAGGTGTACGCCGAAAACGGCTTCGAGCGCACGCCGGCGACGAGAAAGCGCCTGTCCGCGCTCACCGTCATCGGCATCACGGGCTTCTCGGCCTTGAAGCGCTCGCCGGGCTTGAGCGAGCCATCGCGCTGCAGCGTGTACATGCCGATGTCGCCGTCCTCGGCGTTCGAAACGTAGACGAACGTAGCGCCCATCGCCGATCCGCTAAGCGCGCACAGGACTGCGGCGGCGAATGCCGCCATCTTCCGCGAAACCATGCTGATCCCTCCCCGCCGACATTGGCGGGGACAACGATACCTAGTCGGGGACGATGTCGCCAGCGTTGGTCAGGAGGACGTTGTCGCCGATCTTGAACTCGGGCTTGTCGAGGTCGCGGAACTGCAGGCTGCCGTCTGGCATGCGCACGGCGACCCTGTACATGGGCCGGCCGGACGGGGTGCCCGGTGCCGATCCGCCCGCGGCCGCGGAGCGCTCGCGCGACTCCCCTTGCCGCTCGCGCACCAGCTGGACCTCGGTCACGCTTTCGACCACGCCGTAGCCGGGCTTCATGTCCTCGGTCCTGACGGGTGCGACCTTCGGCTCCAGCACCGTCGGGTCGTTCTGCGCAAAGGCGCCCATGGCACCAAGGGCGAGCGCTAGGGCGGCGAGGATCTTCACCTCAATGGGACAGCCGCGCCGCATTTCGGGTTCCTGCGCGGCTATCATCCGTCGCGCGAGGAGAGCTATGGACAGACCCAAGGTTTTCGGAAACTTCATCAACGGCGCCTGGACCGAGGGTGCCGGCGAATACGCCAACACCAACCCGTCCGACACGCGCGACGTGATCGGGCGCTACACCCGCGCAAGCGAAAAGCAGGCAAAGGACGCGATCGGCGCGGCGCAGGCCGCCTTTCCCGGCTGGTCGGTGAGCACACCGCAGCAGCGTTTCGACGCGCTCGATGCCGTGGGCGGCGAAATTCTCGCCCGCAAGGCGGAGCTCGGCGACCTGCTCGCGCGCGAGGAGGGCAAGACGCTGCCCGAGGCGACTGGTGAAGTGGTGCGCGCGGCATACCTGTTTAAATTCTTTGCCGGCGAGGCGCTGCGCATCCCGGGCGAGATCGTGCAGTCGGTGCGTCCCGGCGTTGGCGTCGAGATCACGCGCGAGCCGCTCGGCGTCGTCTCGATCGTCACGCCGTGGAACTTCCCGATCGCGATCCCGGCGTGGAAGATCGCGCCGGCGCTCTGCTACGGCAACACGGTGGTGTTCAAGCCCGCCGAGCTCGTGCCCGGCAGCGCGTGGGCGCTCAGCGAGATCATCAGCCGCGCGGGCTTCCCCGCGGGCGTTTTCAACCTGGTAATGGGCAAGAGCTCGGAGATCGGCGAGGTGCTGCTCAACGAGCCGCGCATCGCCGCGATTACTTTCACCGGCTCGCAGGCGATCGGGCGCAAGGTGGCGCAGGCCGCGGTGGCGGGCCTCAAGAAATTCCAGCTCGAGATGGGCGGCAAGAACCCGCTGGTGGTGCTCGACGACGCCAACCTCGAGGTCGCCGTCAACTGCGCGGTCCAGGGCGGGTTCTTCTCCACCGGCCAGCGTTGCACCGCCTCGTCGAAGGTGATCGCCACGCAGGGCATCCACGACCGCTTCATCACCGCGGTGATCGAGAAGATGAAGGTGCTCAAGATCGACGACGCGCGCAAGAAAGGCACCGACATCGGCCCGGTGGTCGACGAGCGCCAGCTCTCGCAAAACCTGGAATACCTCACCATCGGCCAGAAAGAAGGCGGCCGCCTCGCCTATGGAGGGAACCGTGTGGAGCGAAACGCGGAAGGCCAGCCCGGCTACTTCATGATGCCCGCGCTGTTCACCGACACCACCCCGGGCATGCGCATCAACCGCGAAGAAATTTTTGGCCCCGTGGTCAGCGTACTGCGCGCCAAGGATTACGAAGAAGCGCTCGCCTGGGCGAACGACACCGAGATGGGTCTCTCGTCGGGCATCTGCACCACCTCGCTCAAGCACGCGACGCACTACAAGCGCCACGCGCAGGCCGGCATGGTGATGGTCAACCTGCCGACGGCGGGCGTCGACTATCACGTGCCCTTCGGCGGCCGCAAAGGCTCGAGCTACGGCCCGCGCGAGCAGGGGCGCTACGCCGCCGAGTTCTACACGACGGTGAAGACCGCCTACACCCTCGCCTAATTCCGGACAACGTCCGTAATTTTCATGGACCCGAGACTCAGAAAAGCGCTCGCCGGAATCTCCGGCATTCTCGTCACGCCGTTCGATGCGCAGGACCGCGTCGCGCCCGCGAAGCTCAAGCCGATCGTCGAGCGTGCGGTGCGCGCCGGCGTGCCCGCGCTGGTGGCGAACGGCAACACCGGCGAGTTCTACGGCCTCACGACGAAGGAGGCCGAGACCATGGTGCATGCCGCGGCCGAGCACAATGCCAAGCGCGCGGTGCTGATCGGCGGCGTCGGGCGCAGCATCCATGACGCGATCGCGCTGACGAGGGCCTCGCGCGACGCGGGCGCCGAAGCGCTGATGGTGCATCAGCCGCCCGATCCGTTCGTCTCGCCGCGCGGCGTGGTGAGCTATGTACAGCGCGTCGCAGACGCGGGTGGCGGCCTGCCGATCATGCTTTACCTGCGCAACGACGCCATCGGGCTCGAGGCGATCGAGAAGCTCTGCGCCGTTCCCGGCGTCGCCGGCGTGAAATGGGCCTGCCCGACGCCGCTCAAGCTCGCCGAGGCGATCCGGCGCTGCAGTCCCGAGATCATCTGGGTCGACGGCCTCGCCGAGCCGTGGGCGCCGCCGTTCTATGCCGTCGGCGCGCGCGGCTTCACTTCCGGTCTGATCAACGTCTGGCCCGAGCATTCGGTCGCGATTCATGGCGCGCTCGACGCGGGCGACTATGAGCGCGCGCGGAAACTGATCCAGGTGATGGTGCCGTTCGAAGAGCTGCGCGCCGAAGAGCAGAACGGCACCAACGTCACGGTGGTGAAGGCCGCGCTGCAGCTCATCGGCGACGACTGCGGTGCGACGCGTCCGCCGTCGGCGTGGCCGCTGACCGAAACGCAGCTGCAGAAATTGCGCAAAGTCCTGACGGCGTGGGGACTGCGGCTTCCCGCTGCGGCAGAGCTCTGATAATTACGACCCTGGCCCCGAATCCAGAGCGCCATCCGGCGCAAGGCAAGCGGCGAGCGTCACGGCGTTGATGTCGCGGTGCTCGGTCCAGCTCGCGGCCGCCTGGTGCGCGGGCTCGAGCCAGAAGTCCTCGAGCTTTTCCGCGAGCGGCACGAAGGCGATCAGCCGCTTGGTGTTGAGTTGTTCCACGGCGTGCAGACCCAGAGCGAGTCCGAGCTCGCGGAAGGCGAGCCGGTGCGCAGCCGGCAAGCGGGCCGAAACCGCGCTCGCGGCGGCGGCCACGCTGAGCTCGGCATCCGCAAGCGCCTGTGCGAGGAGCGGCTTGAATCCCAGGCGCGCGAGGGCGAGCGCATCAAGGAGCAGGCCGCCGGCGCCGAGCGGATCGTCGGTGGCCCAGCGCCGTCCCTCGCACATGCGCGCGAGCTCGCGCGTCTCGCGCTCCAGGCCGAGCGTCGCCATCGCCACCAGGCCGTCGAGCGGATCGTGCATGCCCATCGACGGCACGAGCGGCCGCGACAGGTCGACGCTCATCTTCCAGTAAAGCCGCGTCGGCGCGCCCGGCGGGTGGGCGAAAGCGCGATGCGCCGCCTGCGCGAGCTCGACCGCCCAGCGGTGATAGCGCGCCTCGCCGGTCGCGCGCGCGGTGCGCTCGAGCGCGTGCAGCCACTTGGTGAGGTAGTGGTAGTACTGGCCGTCGCGCTCCCATTCCAGGTCCGGATCGTAGGGCTCCTCCGGCGCGCGCTCGGGCAGCGGCTTGCCGATGCGCACGCCGCGGGCGGTCGGATGTTCCGGGTCGCGGCTCACGCCGAGCACCTCGTGCACCTGCTCGATCAGGCGCCGCGCGAGATCGACGCGGCCCATGCCGAGCCAGGTGACCACGGCGAAGGCGTCGGTCCAGAGATAGCGCCGCGGCTTCGCCGCCGAGGTGAGTCCCGTCCTCTCGGCGAATTCGTCGAGCATCGCCCGGGCGATGGCCTCGCGTCCGGGCACGCCGATTGCGGCACTCTCGTGAGGAGGCGATCCGGCCATGGCAGACCTTAGACAAGCCCGCAGCGAGATGGTGGCGCACCAGATCCTCGAGCGCGGCGTGCGCTCCGAGGCGGTGGCGCGCGCCATGCGCGAGGTGCCGCGCGAGGCGTTCATCGGTGCCGAGATGCAGGAATTCGCCTATGCCGACTCGCCGCTGCCGATCGGCGAAGGCCAGACGATCTCGCAGCCTTACATCGTCGCCTACATGATCGACGCGCTCGAGCTCGAAGGCGGCGAGCGCGTGCTGGAGATCGGCACCGGCTCGGGCTACGCCGCGGCGGTGCTGTCGCGCATCGCGCGGGAGGTCTACACCATCGAGCGGCATCCGAGCCTCGCGCGCGACGCGCGCTCGGCGCTCGCGCGGGTGGGCTACGACAACGTGCACGTGATCGAAGGCGACGGCACGCGCGGCTGGCCTGAAGCGGCGCCTTACGACGCGATCGTGGTCGCGGCCGGTGGCCCCGAGGTACCGCCCGCGCTGCGCGAGCAGCTCGCGATCGGCGGGTGCCTGTTGATGCCGATCGGCTCGACGCCGCGCGAGCAGCGGCTGGTGCGCGTGCTGCGCACGGGCGAGGACCAGTACGACCAGGAGGACCTGCTGCCGGTGCGCTTCGTGCCGCTGATCGGCGAGCAGGGCTGGCCTCATGAAGACAACCGGGAAGCACCGCGCGTGGCGCGTGCGCCGCTGCGGCTGCCCGAGCAAATCGCGCGGGCGGCTGAGCGTTTTGCAAGGCTAGAGAACGCTGACCTCGACCCATTGCTGGCGAGGATCGGCGATGCGCGCGTCGTGCTGCTCGGCGAGGCGACGCACGGCACCTCCGAGTTCTACCGGATGCGCGCGCGCATCAGCCAGGCGCTGATCGAGCGCAAGGGCTTCAACCTCGTCGCGGTGGAGGCCGACTGGCCCGACGCGGCGCGCATCGATCACTACGTGCGCCATCGCGACGTACCGCCCGCGGAATGGCGCGCGTTCAGCCGTTTCCCGGAATGGATGTGGCGCAACGTCGAGGTGCACGAGTTCGTCGAGTGGCTGCGCGCGCACAACGCCGCGCGCCCGATGGCGGAGCGCACCGCCTTCCACGGCCTTGACCTCTACAGCCTGTACACCTCGATCGGCGCGGTGCTGCGTTATCTCGACGAGGTCGATCCCGAATCGGCGCGCGTCGCGCGCCGCCGCTACGGCTGCCTCACGCCCTGGGAATCCGATCCGGCGACCTACGGCCAGATGGCGCTCACGGGCCGCTACCGCGCCTGCGAGGACGATGTCACCGCGATGCTCAGCGACATGCTGCGCAAGCGCGGCGAGTACAGCACGCACGACGGCGAGCGCTTCATGGACGCCATGCACAACGCGCGCGTCGTCGCCAACGCCGAGCGCTACTACCGCGTCATGTACTACGGCTCGGCCGAATCCTGGAACCTGCGCGACCAGCACATGTTCGAGACGCTGGGCGAGCTCTTGCGCGAGCGCGGCCCGCAGGCGAAGGCGATCGTGTGGGAGCACAACTCGCACATCGGCGATGCGCGCGCCACCGAGATGTCCTCGCGCGGCGAGCTGAACGTCGGCCAGCTTTGCCGCGAGGCGTTCGGCAGCGGCGCCTATCTCCTGGGTTTCGGCACCGACCACGGCACCGTGGCCGCCGCCGACAACTGGGACGAGCCGATGCAGGTGAAGGACGTGCGGCCGTCGCATCCGGAAAGCTACGAGCGCAGCTGCCACGATTCGGCGCTGCCGTCGTTCTTTTTATCTCTGCGGCAAAGGCACGAGGTGCGCAAGCAGCTGATGGCGCCGCGCCTGGAGCGCGCGATCGGCGTGGTGTACCGGCCGCAGACCGAGCTCGCCAGCCATTACTTCCAGGCGGTGCTGCCGCGGCAGTTCGACGAGTACTGCTGGTTCGACCGCACGAGCGCCGTGCGCCCGCTCGACACGAGGCGCATCAGCGGCATGCCGGAGACTTACCCGTTCGGCTTGTGATGACCGCCGGAATTCGCCAGGGCGCGATCGAGGAAGTCCAACCGGTCCTGGCCCCAGAAGCGCTCGCCGTTAAGGACGTAGGTCGGCGCGCCGAAGACGCCGAGCCGTTCGGCTTCCTCGCTGTAGGTTTTGTACAGGTGCTGGACGCGCTCGCTCATTTCGGCTTTCTGCAACTCCGCGCCCGGCAGGCCGTTCTCGTTGGCTATCGCGATGCGCACTTTCGCATCCGCCGTATCGCGCTCCTCCGCCCATAGCGCGCGCAAGAGCGCGTGCGACAGGAGCGGCGCGTCGAGGCCGCGCTCCTGCGCCGCGATCACCATCCAGCCCGGCGGCTTGTTCCAGCCCGCGGGCTTGCCGTCCTGCGGATAGAACCTCGGTGTGAGATTGAGCGGCATGCCGAGGTATTTGCGCCAGCGGTCGAGCTCGAGCGCGTGATATGTCCGCCGCGGCTCGGGCCGCGTGCGCAGCGGCACGCCGCCGGTGCGCGGCACGACGGCCTGGAAGTCGAAGGGTTTTAAAACCAATTTCGCGCGGTGGCGGCGCACGACGTCCATGAGCTTGGGGCCGCCGAGATAGGCCCACGGCGACGACAGGCTGTAATAACACGAGAGCTCGACCATAGAATCCGGATCATATGTCCCTCGATGCGGCGACGGCGCTCGCGAAGCGCGAGCTCGAGCAGCTGCGCTATCCGGCGCCGAACTGGGTGCTGCCGCGCGAGGGTTTCCTGGATGTGCTGGTGGTGGGCGGCGGCATGTGCGGCCAGACGGCGACGTTCGCGCTCTTGCGCGAAGGCGTGACGAACCTGCGCTGCCTCGATCGCGCGCCGCGCGGCCGCGAGGGACCGTGGACCGGCTTCGCGCGCATGGACATCCTGCGCTCGCCGAAGCAGCTCACCGGCCCGGATCTCGGCATCGCCTCGCTCACTTATCGCGCCTACCACGAAGCGAAGTTCGGCACTGCGCACTGGGAGAAGCTGCACAAGATCGACCGCGTGGAGTGGGCGCGCTACCTCATGTGGGTGCGCGAGACGGTCGGCATTCCGGTGGAGAACGGCGCCGCGGTGCGCACCATCGAGCTCGTGCCCGGCGCCGTGCGGATAAATGGAAGCATCCGCGCGCGCAAAGTGGTTCTCGCCATGGGCCGCGAGGGTAGCGGCGCCTTGCGCTGGCCGCAATTCGCGACCTTCGATCCGGCTACGCGCGTGCCGGGCGTGTTCCATTCCGCGGACGAGATCGACTTCAAACAGTTCAAGAATAGAACCATCGGCATCCTCGGCGCCGGTGCCTCGGCCTTCGACAACGCCGCCGAGGCCCTCGAGGCCGGCGCGGCGCAAGTAGTCATGTTCGCGCGGCGCCCGATCCTGCCGCAGGTCAACAAGTCGAAGTGGACCGCCTTCCCGGGATTCCTGCACGGCTATGCCTCGCTCGACGACGCGCGGCGCTGGCGCTTCTATACCTACATCTTCAGCGAGCAGGTGCCGCCGCCTTACGAGAGCGTGCTGCGTTGCGAGCGGCATCCGGGCTTCTCGCTGCGCTTCGGCGAGGGCTGGAACGATATCCTGCCCGGTCCGAAAGTGCTGACAGCCAAGGGCGAGCACCGCTTCGACGCCGTGATCGTCTGCACCGGCTTCGACGTCAATCTAACCGACCGCCCAGAGGTGGCGCCGTTTCGCGATGCGATCGAAACCTGGCGCTCCCACGTGGCGCCCGAGGAGGCGCAGAAATTTCCGGAGGAGGCGCGCTTCCCGTATCTCGGCGATGCGTTCCAGTTGCAGGGTCGACACGCAGAGCTCGGGCGCGTGCATGTCTTCAACTGGGGCTCGACCATGAGCCACGGCGCGCTCGCCGGAGATATCCCGGGACTCGAGGTCGGCGCGCGGCGCCTGTCGACGGGAATCGTGCGCGATCTGTTCCTGGAAGATGCGGACCGGCATTGGGAGCGCGTGCAAGTCCACAACGAGGACGAGCTGAAACCTACGCGCTACTTCGTGCCGCTGGATAAACGAAAATAAAAGGGGTCAACCCCTTTTAGTCGATGGTGGCGCCGACTTCCTTGACGACCGCCGCCCATTTCTGGCGGTCCGCCCTCACTGTTTGCCGGAACTGCTCCGGCGGTTCCCAGCGCGGCGCGTTGCCGAGTTCGAGCAGGCGCTTTTGCACCGAAGGCGTCTCGAGCGCGGCCTTAACCGCGGCGTTGACCCTGTTCACGATGTCCGCGTCGAGTCCCTTCGGACCGAAGAGACCGAACCAGGTGTAGCTCTCGTAGCCCGGCAGGCCGGCCTCGGCGATGGTGGGGATCTCGCCCACCGCCTGCACGCGCGTCTTGGTGCTCACGCCCAGCAGGCGCACCTTGCCGCCCTTCCAGTGCGGGATCACGGTCTGCACCTGGTTGAAGATGCAGCAGGTCTGGCCGCCGATCACCGATTGGATCGCCTCGGGCCCGCCCTTGTACGGGATGTGCACCATCTGCAGGCCGGCGCGCGCGTTGAACTCTGCGAAGGCGAGATGCGTGCCGGTGCCGTTGCCGGTCGACGCGTAGTTGTACTTACCCGGATTCTTCCGCACGGTATCGATGAACTCGCGCACCGTGGTCACATCGACCACCTGCGGATTGATCGTCAGCACGTTCGACACGTTGACGAGCGGCGCGATCGGCGTGAAGTCGGCCTCGACGTCGAATGGCAGCTTCTTGTACAGCGCTGCGTTTACGCCATGTGTCGCCGCCGTGCCGAGCAGCAGCGTGTAGCCGTCCGGTCGCGCCCGCGCGACTGCTTCGGACGCGAGATTGCCGCCGGCACCCGTGCGGTAGTCGGTGACGATCCTCCCGTGGAGGGCCTTCTCCATCGGCTCCTGCAGCAGGCGCGCGACGACGTCGACGCCCGAGCCGGCCGGGAAGCCCATCAGGATGGTGATCGGATGCGCCGGCCAGCTCTGTGCTAAGGCGAGTGCCGGGCAAAGTACGAGCAGGAAGAGAAAGCGCGCCATGACGTTATTATCCACGGAGAATAATTACGACCCTGGCCCCGAATTCGCAATGATCGAGCGCCTCCCCGAGCTGGTGAACGGCGATCCCGCCATCGTGCGCTGGGGTCGCGAGATGCACGAGACGTTCATGCTCGAGGTCGGCGAGACGCAATACCTCGTCACGGTGCGCGCCGGGCGCATCGAACGCGTCGAGAAGGGCCCGTTCGTAATGCGCGCCTGGCGCTTCGCGATCCGCGCGAAGCGCGAATGCTGGGAGCAGTTCTGGCGCTCGCCGCCGGCGCCGGGCTGGCACGACCTCTTCGCGCTTCTTAGGCGCGGCGACGTGAAGTTCGAAGGCGATCAGCGCGTGCTGATGGCTTACCTGCTTTACCTGAAATTGCTACTGCAAGCGCCCCGATCGCTTTCCCGTTAAATGGCCACCATAGAACCTATCGTCGGCCGCTACGCACACCTCTCGCTCGGTGGCAGAGCCCATCGCATCTATTACGAGGAGGCTGGTGCCGGCATCCCGCTCCTTTGCCTCCATACCGCCGGATCCGATGGTCGCCAGTGGCGCGCGGTGCTGAACGACGCGGAGATCCTGCGCCACTGGCGCGTCATCGCCTTTGACATGCCGTGGCACGGCAAATCGTCGCCGCCTGAAGGCTGGCAGTGCGAGGACTATCGCCTGACGACGCAGTCGTACACCTCGATGATCATGGCCATCGCACGCGAGCTCGGCCTCGAGCGACCGGTGGTGATGGGCTGCTCGATCGGCGGGCGCATCGTGCTCAACCTCGCGCTCAGGCACGCGCGCGAGCTGCGCGCGCTGATCGGCCTGCAGTCGGCGGCGTACGTCGAGCGCTACTACGACCCGAGCTGGATGGACCACGCCGAGGTGCACGGCGGCCGCGCCGCGGGCGGGCTTGCCTATGGACTCATGTCGCCGCTCAGCCCGGAAGAGCACAAGTGGGAGACCGCGTGGCACTACATGCAGGGCGGGCCGGGGGTCTTTTCCGGAGACCTCTACTTCTACCAGGTGGAAGGTGACATCCGGGGTCGCATCGGCGCGATCGACACCAGGATTTGTCCGCTCTACATGCTCACCGGCGAGTACGACTACTCGGCCTCGCCGCGCGACACCGAGGCGGCCGCAGCGAAGATCCCCGGCGCGAAGGTGATGATCATGAAGGGCCTCGGTCACTTTCCGATGAGCGAGAACCCCGAGGCGTTCCTCGGGTATCTCAGGCCGGTGCTGGACGAAATTCGCCGCCGCTAGCTAGACTTCGGACAGAGGAGGAGCTCCCATGCGCTTTATTGCCCTGACCTTCTGCGCCGCAGTTTCCCTATTTTCGTTCGCCGCTCATGCGCAGCAGAAGGAAATCAAGATCGGCTTCATCTACGACGTGACCGGTCCGTTCGCCGGCGGCGGCTCCGAGCCCGCGCAGATCGGCACCAAGGCCGCGGTCGACATGTTCAACGAGAAGGGCGGCGTGATGGGCTACAAGATCAACGCCATCTTCGCCGACGCCC
>DASXRW010000088.1:0-2728 GCA_036506355.1 Burkholderiales bacterium | reverse complement strand
TTGCCGTCGGCGGCCACCCAGACGAAGCGGCCGCCTTCGTTCTGCTGCACGGCGGTCTGCGGCACCACGATCGCCTGCTGGCTGCCGGCGATGACGCGCACGCGCACGAACTGGCCGGGCAGAAGGCCGAGATCCGGGTTGGGCACCTCGGCGCGCATCTGCACCGTGCCGGTGGCGGCATCGACGGTCGAGCCGGAGAAATTGACGTGCGCGGGCTGCGGATAGGCCCGGCCGTCGGCCGTCTCGAGCCTCACTTCCACCGCCTTGTCGGCGCCGCGCACGGTGGCAAATTCCGCCTCCGAGAGCGAGAAGCGCACCCACAGCGGGTCGCCGCGCGTGAGCGTCGTCAGCATCGCAGTGTCATTGGTCGGCGAGACCAGGCTGCCGATCGACTGCAGCGCGCGGCCGGTGATGCCGCCGATCGGCGCCGCGACCGTGGTGTAGGAAAGGTTGAGCTCGGCCTGGCGCACGCGGGCGCGCGCCACCTGCACCGCGGCGCTCGACTGGCTCAACGCCGAGATCGCCTGGTCGGCCTCCTTCTGGCTGATGGCGCGCCGGTCGGCGAGCAGCTTCAGGCGCTCGGCCTCCTTGCCGGCGAGCTCCTGCCGCGCAATCTCCTGCGCCAGCGTGCCGCGCGCCTGCGCCAGCTCGATCTCGAAGGGCGCGCGCTCGATCTGGAAGAGCACCGTGCCGGCCTTCACGCTGTCGCCTTCGGTGTAGAGCTGCTTCTCGACGATGCCGGTGACCCGCGCGCGCACCTGCACCTCGCGCGAGCCTTCGGTGCGGCCCACCGCGTCGAAGCTCACCGGCACTTCGCGCGGCGCCACCTCGATCACGCTCACCGGCAGCGCCGGCGGCGCGGCCTTGGCGTCGTCCTTCTTCTGTCTGGCGTCGCCTTCGCTGCAGGCCGCCAGCACTATGCCGAGGAGGAGCGCAAGGAGTCTCATGGTTGATAAGCGCGCAGGAAGCACTCGACGATGCGTGCGGTGCGGCGCTCGTCGTGCTCGACGCCGTTCGCGACACAGAAGAGGCGCTTCACGCGATCAACGCCGGCAAGCATGCTGAGAAACATTTCCGCGGCGAGCTCGGGGTCGTCGCGCCGCAGCTGCCCCTTGCGCATCGCCCCGGCGAGGCACTCGGCCAGGCGCTCGACCATGACGCCGACGGTATTGGCGTACATCGAGCGCGCGATGGCCTTGAAGCGCGGCACCTCGGGAAGCAGCGCGCGGAACGTGGCGATGCCCTGCGGCCCCAGCGCGCGCTCGCGGTAGGCGAGGGCGAAGCGCAGCAGCGCCGCGCGCAGGTCACCGCCTTCGAGCTCGACCAGCACGCTCTGCGCGAGCTCGTGCGCCACCGCCTTGAAGAGCGCGTCCTTGCTCGGAAAGTGGCTGTAGACCGTCTGCTTCGCCACGCCGGCGCGGCGCGCGATGTCGTCCACGCTCGAACCGTAGCCGCGCGCAAGGAAAGAGCTGGTCGCCGCGCGCAGCACGCGCTCGCGGTGTTGGAGTGGCAAGGAACCCCCTGGGACTAGACTAGACCGTGCAGTCTACCTTAGAACCTAGCTGCGATCGAAGGGGTGGCGCCGCACGATCGTCTCCTCCCGGTCCGGGCCGGTGGAGATGAGATCGATCGGCACGCCGGCCAGCTCCTCGATGCGCTTCAGGTAGGCGCGCGCCCCCGCGGGCAGCGCGGCGTACGACTTGATGCCCACCGTGCTCTCCATCCAGCCGGGCAGCTCCTCGTATACCGGGTGGCAGCGCTCGAGCTCCTCCGCCCCCACCGGGAGAATCTCCGAGAAAGCCCCCTCGAGCTCGTAGCCGACGCAGATCTTCACCGCCTCGACGCCGTCGAGCACGTCGAGCTTGGTGATGCAAAGGCCCGAGACGCCGTTCAGCTGGATCGAGCGCTTGAGCGCCGCGGCGTCGAACCAGCCGGTGCGCCGCGGCCGCCCGGTGGTGGCGCCGAATTCCTGCCCGCGCTGGCGCAGCCGCTCGCCGACGCCGTCGGATAACTCCGTGGGAAATGGACCACCGCCCACTCGGGTGCTGTAAGCCTTCGTGATGCCGAGCACGTAGTGCAGGTGCATCGGCCCGATGCCCGCGCCCGCGGCCGCCGCGCCGGCGACGCAGTTCGATGAGGTGACGAAGGGATAGGTGCCATGATCGATGTCGAGCAGCGAGCCCTGCGCGCCTTCGAAGAGCAGGTTCTTGCCGGCGCGGTTGGCGTGATAGAGCGCGCGCGGCACGTCGGCGATGAGCGGCGCAAGCCGCGGCGCGAGCGCCAGCGTTTCGTCGAGCGTTTTCTGGTAATCGACGCGCGGCTGCTTGTAATAGCTCTCCAGCACGAAATTGTGGAAGTCGAGCAGCTCGCGCAGCTTCTCGGCGAAGCGCTTCGCGTCGAACAGATCCTGCAGGCGGATCGCGCGGCGCGCGACCTTGTCCTCGTAGGCCGGGCCGATGCCGCGGCCGGTGGTGCCGATCTTCTTCTCGCCCTTCGCCGCCTCGCGCGCGTGATCGAGCGCCGAGTGGTAGGGCAGGATCAGCGGGCAGGCCTCCGAGATGGAAAGCCGCGCCACCACGCCGCGCACGCCGGCCGCCTCGAGCTCGTCCATCTCCGCCACCAGCGCCTGCGGCGAGACCACCACGCCGTTGCCGATGAAGCAGTCGACGTTGCCGCGCAGGATGCCCGACGGGATGAGATGCAGCACCGTCTTGCTTCCGCCGATGAC
>DASXRW010000087.1:0-22251 GCA_036506355.1 Burkholderiales bacterium | reverse complement strand
CGCCTCGACTTCGGCGGGCCATACCTTGTAGCCCGACGCATTGATCATGCGCTTCAAGCGGTCGGTGATGAAGAAGTAGCCCTCCTCGTCGTAGTAGCCGAGGTCGCCGGTACGGAAGAACTGCTTGCCGTCATGCTCGATGAACGCTTCGCGCGTCGCCTGCTCCTGGCGCCAGTAGCCTTTGAACAGCTGCGGACCGTGGACGATGATTTCTCCTACTTCGCCAACGCCGAGCTCGGCGCGCGTCTCCGGATCGATGATGCGCGCGTCGGTGTTGAAGATCGGGATGCCGCCGCACTGGCGCTTGGGGCGGTGCGGCGGGTTGATGTGCGTCGGCGCCATCGTCTCCGAGAGTCCATAGCCTTCGACGTAAGGCAGGCCGATGACCTCTTCCAGCTTGCGTGCGAGCGCCTCCGGCATTGCGGCGCCGCCGCCGCCCAGCACGCGCAGCGATGAGAGGTCGTACTCGGACAGCCGCGGGTTGGAGAGGAAGTCGACCAGCATGGTCGTGATCGCGGACCAGGTCGTCACGCCTGCCCGCTCGATCTGCAGCCCGGCGCAATCGCGGTCCCAGCGTGAGAGCACCACGAGCGTCGATCCGCGATAGATCGGTGCATTCATCCCCGCCTGCATGCCGGTGACGTGGAACATCGGCAGCGCCGAGAGCACCACCGAATCGTCGGTCGCGCCGCGCCAGTAGAGATACGGCACCGTCGTCGACTGCACGCTCGCGTGCGTGTGCATGCAGCCCTTCGGCTTGCCCGTCGTGCCCGAGGTATAGGGCATCACCGCCAGGTCGTCGACGCCTGCACGGTGCTCACCAGGCGCGAGCCCGGCGGCGATGGCGTCACGCCACGCGACGCCCGCAGTCACCATGCGCGGCGCGCGCACGAAGTCGGGGATCGGCAGATCGGTCGGCGTGCGCAGGAAGTCGGAATAGGTGGCGACGATGACGTGCGCTACGTCCAGGGATGAGATGCGGTCGTACAGCTCCTGGCCGACGATCGCCACGCTCGCCTGCGCATCCTCGACGTAATGGCGCAGTTCTTCGGTGCGGTTCATCGGATTGACCGGCACCACGACCGCGTCGGCTCGCAGAATCGCGTAGTAGGCGATGATGAACTGCGGGCAGTTCTGCAGGTAGAGCAGCACGCGGTCGCCCTTGGCGACGCCGCAGCGCTGTTGCAGAAAACCTGCCAGCGCATCGGCTTCGCGCTTCAGCTCGGCATAGGAAACGCGCGTGCCGTAGTAGTCGACCGCGATGCGATCGGGATGCTCGGCCGCTCGCGCGGCGAGATTCGTGTAGACGCTCTCGCGCGGCAGATCCAGCGTGTGCGGCACGCCCGGCGGCCAGTGCGCGAAATGCCGCGTGAACGTCACAAGGCGTAGCGCGCTACGGCTTTCTCGTCCCAGGCGATGCCGGTACCGGGCTGCGACGGGATGAGCACATGGCCGTCTTTCAGCTCGGCGGGCTGCTCGAGCACCGGATTGGCCCAGTCGACGAATTCGAGCCAATGGCAAGTCGGCGTGGCCGCGAGCAGATGGCAGCTCACCTCCGGGAAGAGATGGCTCGACATCTCGGCGCCGGCACCCTGCGCGAGCGCCGCGGCACGCAGCCAGCCGCTCACGCCGCCGATACGCTGCGCGTCGGGCATTACGTAGTCGCAGGCGCCGGCGGCGAGCGCCTGCGCCATCTGCTCCGGTCCCATGAAGTTCTCGCCGAGCTGGATCGGCGTCGCGACCTCGCGCGCGATGCGCGCGGCACCCGCGAAATCATCGGCGCGGATCGGCTCTTCGATCCAGTACACGCCGCCCTCGTCGTCGATCATGCGGCCGCGCCGGATCGCCTCGGCCACCGTCAGCGCTTGGTTGAAATCGACCATCAGCACGATGTCGGGGCCGATCGCCTTCTTCACGGCGCGCAAGGCCTCGAGATCGTCGCGCGCCTCGGCTCGGCCCATGCGCAGCTTCACCGCCCGGAAACCTTCCGCGACGAGCTCGGCGGCTTCGGCGACCAAGGGCCCGAGCGGCATGATGCCGAGCCCCTTGGAGTTGTATGCCGGGATCGGCCGCGGCGCCGCCCCCAAGAGCCGCACGAGCGGCTGGCCGAGCGACTGCGCCAGCGCATCCCATGCCGCCATGTCGATGCCGGCCATGGCGAAGAGCACGATGTTGTGCACGCCGAGCAGCGCGTAGCGCGCGCGGAGCTTGCGCTCGAGCTCGAGCGGCGCCACCTCGTCGCCCTTGATCATCTCGCTCATCGCCTCGACCAGCTTGGCGATCGGCGGCAGGTTGTGCTTGCCGAGCGCGAAGAGATACGAGCGGCCGACCACACCGGCGTCGGTCTCGAGATCGACAAGCAGCAGCGCCGCGACGGTCACCGCGCCCGTGCTGGTGGTCAGCGGGCGCTTCATGGGCGCCGCGACTGGGCGCAATCGGATGCTTCTAATTCTCATTTGCCGGTGAACCGGGGCTTGCGCTTCTCCATGAAGGCACGCCGTCCCTCGACGTAATCGGCGCTCTTCGCGCAGCGCTCAATCGCCGCATGCATGCGCCCCGCGTCCGGGGCGCCAGAGGACTTCACATACTCCTCCAGGATGGTCTTCGTATTGGCGATCGAGAGCGGCGCGTTCTCGCAAAGCGTGTGGGTCACGTCATCGACGTAGGGCTCGAGCTCCGCGTCGGGCAGCACGCGGTGCACGAGTCCCATGGCGAAGGCCTCGTCGGCGTTATAGCGGCGCCCCAGGAACATGATCTCGCGCGCGCGGGCGTGACCCACGGTTTCGAGCAGGCGCTTGTGGCCTTCGATGTTGTAGCCGAGGCCGAGCTTCGCGGCCGGGATGCCGAACTGCGCCGAGGCGCCGCAGTAGCGCAGGTCGCAGGCGAGCGCGATCTCGACGCCGCCGCCGAGGCAGAAGCCGTAGATCATCGCGAGTGTCGGCTTCGGCGACCCCTGGATGGCGTGGAGCACGCGATCGAGGAGCTCGTCGTACTCGGCCACGGCGCCGCGCTCCGATCGCTTTTTTTCAAACTCCGAGATGTCAGCTCCCGCCGCGAAGGCCTCCGTGCCGGCGCCGCGAAACGCGACGCAGCGCACTTCGCTGTCGCGGTCGAACTGCTCCATGGCCGCCGGAATGCCGCGCCACATGGCGTCGTTGATCGCATTGCGCTTCGCCGGCTGGTTGAACACCAGCCAGCCGACCGCGCCGCGCTTCTCGACCCGCAGACTCACGGGCGTCCCGCGGGGCCGTAGATCGAGGGGATGGTCGTGCGCGGATCGCGTGCGCCCCAGCGCCCGGCCTCCACTTGATGAAAGAAATCCTCCAGCAGGCGGTTGAAGAGCGCAGGCTCCTCGAGATTTATCGCGTGGCCGCTTTTCGGGAACACCGCAAGGCCGGCCCTCGGGATGCAGCGCTTCATGAGGAGCGAGACTTCCAGCGACGGCTCTTCCTCGTCGCCCTGCATGATGAGCGTCGGCACCGTCATCTTCTTCATCGGCTCGATCAGGTCGTAGAACGATGGCCGGTGGCACTGCACGCCGAGCAGCGTGTTCGCCGCGCCGAGGCCCGAGTGCTCCTGGAACTGCGCCAGGTACTCGGCAAAGGCGCGTGGGTCCTTGTTCTGCAGCTGCACGCGCTGTGGTCCCACGCCGTAGGTCGCGACGAATTTCGCCATGCCGTCGCGCTTGATGGCCTCGGCATTGGCGCGCGAATCATCCTGGAACTTCTTGTACTGCGCCGGGTGCGAGCCGTAGCCGCCGCCCGCCACCGTGATCGAGAGCGCGCGCTGCGGATAGGTGAGACCGAAGTGCAGCGTGGCGAAAGCGCCCATCGAAAGACCGACGACGTGCGCGCGCTCGATGCGCAGCCCGTCGAGCACGCTGCGGATGTCGTCGCGCGCGCGTTCCTGCGAATAGTGGTTGAAGTCCTCCGGCACGTCGGAAGGCGGGTAGCCGCGCGCGTTGTACGCGATGCAGCGGTAAAGGCGCGAGAAGTACCGCACCTGGCCCTCCCAGCTGCGCACGTCGCCGCCGAATTCGTGGACGAACACGACCGGCGTGCCGGTGCCGGTCTCCTCGTAGTGCAAAGCGACGCCGTCGTCGGTCGTGAGTCTGGGCATATGGCATTCTATGTTGATGAAAGCCGTCCTCTGCAAGCAGTACGGGCCGCCCGAATCGCTGGTCGTCGAGGAGCTGCCGGCGCCAAGGCCGGGCCCCGGTGAAGTGGTGGTCTCGGTCAAGGCGGCGAGCGTCAACTTCCCCGACTTCCTCATCATCCAGAACAAATACCAGTTCAAGCCGCCGCTGCCGTTCTCGCCCGGCAGCGAGCTCGCGGGCGTGGTGAAGGAGGTCGGCGCGGGAGTGAGCGGCGTTCGCCCGGGCGATCGGGTCATTGCGTTCACTACCTACGGGGCATTCGCCGAGGAGGTGAAGACCGAGGCCGCGCGCCTCCTGCCCCTGCCGGAAAAGATGGACTTCGTCACCGGTGCCGCTTTTCTCCTGACGTACGCCACCTCGGACCATGCCTTGCGGGATCGCGGCGCGCTGAAGGCGGGCGAGACGCTGCTCGTGCTGGGCGCCGCGGGCGGAGTGGGGCTTGCCGCGATCGAGATCGGCAAAGCGCTCGGTGCGCGCGTCATCGCCTGCGCCTCGAGCGAAGACAAGCTGGCGGTGTGCCGCGAGCACGGCGCCGACGCGACGCTCAACTACGCGACCGAGGACCTGCGCGAGCGCGTCAAGGCGCTGACCGAGGGGCGCGGCGTCGACGTCGTGTATGACGCCGTCGGCGGTGCGTACACCGAGCCCGCGTTCCGCTCGCTCGCCTGGCGCGGGCGCCTGCTCGTGGTCGGCTTCGCCGCGGGCGAGATCCCGAAGCTGCCGCTGAATCTCGCGCTCCTCAAAGGCGCGGCGGTCGTCGGCGTCTTTTGGGGCGATTTCGCAAGGCGCGAGCCGAAGGCCTTCGCCGACAGCGTCCGCCAGCTTGCGCGGTGGTATGCCGAGGGGCGCCTGCGGCCCCATGTGTCGCAGATGCTGCCGCTCGAGCGCGCGGCGGAAGCGATCCAGCTTCTCGCGAGCCGTAAGGCGAAGGGCAAGGTCGTGCTTACGATGGGGACCTAGAGTCTCCGGGACCCAGCGGACGCTGCATCAGCACGCTGTCGACCCAGCGCTCGAACTTGAAGCCGACCGAGCGCAGCGTGCCGACGCGCAGAAACCCGAAGGAGGCGTGCAGGTTGATCGACGCCGCATTCGCGCTGTCGCCGATCACGGCGACGAGCTGCCGGTAACCGAGCTCTTCCGAGCGCCGGATGAGCGCGTCGAGCAGCGCGGCTCCGACACCGCGGCCCTCCGAGCCCGGTCGCACATAGACCGAGTCCTCGAGCGCAAAACGGTAGGCCGAGCGCGAGCGGTACGGGGCGCAATAGCCGTAGCCTGCGAGCACGCCGCCGAAATCCGCGGCGAGCCAGGGCAGGCCGCGCGCGCGAACCTCATCGAAGCGGCGGCGCAACTCTTCGAGCGGCGGCGGCTCTTCCTCGAACGAGGCCAGGCCGTGCAGCACGTGGTAGCTGTAAATCTCGTGGATCGCCGGCAGATCTTCGGGCAGCGCCGGCCGCAGCTGCACCCGCTCACCGAGAATACGCGGGCTCCTCGCGGTCGAGGATGCGCTTGAGCGCGCTGAAATGCGCTCCGGCGTACTTCGGCGCATCGTCGCGCATCATGCGGCAGGCGGTGCGCACCACCTCCGGCCTTACCGCGCGCAATTTACCGCCCATCATGCGCGCCAGCACCTGCAGGCGGCATGCGCGCTCGAGGTAATACAGGCGGTCGAATGTCTCGGCGACCGAACTGCCCACGACGATGACGCCGTGGTTGGCGAGGAACAGCACGCGCTTGGTACCGAGCACCCGCGCCAGGCGGTCGCCTTCGGCGTTGTCGACCACCAGGCCGTTATAGGTGTCGTCGTAGGCGATGTCGTCGTAGAACCTGAGCGCGTTCTGCTCGACCATCTCAAGCCGCCCTTCTTCTAGCAGCGTGAGGGCGGTGGCGTACGGCATGTGCGTATGCAGGACGCAGGCGGCATGCGGGTTCGCCACGTGGATGCGCGAATGGATGCAGAACGCGGTCCTCTCGTACTCGCCTTCCCCGGCAAGGATGCGACCTTGCGCATCGAGCGCGAGCAGGTTGGAAGCGGTGACCTCGCTCCAGTGGAGCCCATATGCATTGAGGAGGAAGCGCTGTCCATCGGCAAGCATGACGCTGAAATGGTTGCAGACGCCCTCGTGCAGATCGAGGCGCACCGCGAGGCGAAACGCCGCGGCAAGGTCGACGCGCGTCGCGCGCTCCAGCGCCGTCGCGTTCAGCTCACTAAGGCTACCCATGGAGCGGGATTATAGTGGCGCCATGAAGTGGCGCCTGCTCCTGCTAATTTTGCTGCTGGCCGCGTGCTCGAAGATCACGCAGGAGAATTACCAGAAGATCGAGGAAGGCATGACCGAGGGGCAGGTCATCGCCATCCTCGGCCCGCCGACCGAATCGAGCAGCATGAGCGTGCTCGGCGTCTCGGGCACGCTGTCGCGCTGGGTCGCAGACGACGCCGCGATCACGATTCGATTCGTGAACGGCAGAGTGGGCGTCAAGTCGTACGACAAGCCGACCAGCAAATAAAAAAGGCGCCACGAGGGCGCCTTTTCATTGCTGCGAGACTGCTTAGCGATGCTTCTTGTCGTAGTCGGCGCCGACCTCGTGGCCGGCATAGCCGCCGATCGCCGCGCCGCCGAGCGTGCCGAGCGTGCTGCCGCCCGTTACTGCCGAGCCGAGCACACCACCCGCCGCCGCGCCGCCTACCGTGCCGACCGTCTCACCACGGCCCATTCCGGAGCACGCAGAGAGGCCGAGCATGCCGGCAACTGCACAAAGCGCTATGAAGGACTTCAACATATACACCTCCTTGTAAAAAGGGTTGATCGCAGCCCGCGGCTCAGGTGCAGCCGCGCAGCAGGAAGATCACGAACAGGACGGGGATAGGCACGCCCAGCAGCCATAGCAGGATGTAGCCCATCTTTCCTTCCTGCCGGCGCCGCCAGTGCTGCAACTTCTCCATGCGAACCTCCAAGAAGTTCATGCCCAGAGGCAGCAATCGCCGTGCCGCCGGCCGGCAGGTTCCTGTGGGGATTTCCACTACACGCGGTTTGCACTAGAGTTACTTCCATGAGCAGCGTGATGCGGCGCGAGGAGCGCAGCGGCAACCGAGCCGCGCATCTGTCCGATATCGACATCACGTCGACGCGCCCCGGCACGCCGGGCGGGCGCTTCATGCGCCGGTTCTGGCTGGCGATCCATCGCAGCGAGGACCTGCCGAAAGGCCACGCCAGGCCGATCCGCATCATGAGCGAGGACTACACGCTCTACCGCGGCGAATCGGGCCGCGCGCAGGTGCTCGACTATCGCTGCCCGCACCGCGGCGCGCAGCTGCACCTCGGCTGGGTCGAGGGCGACGCGCTGCGCTGCCTGTACCACGGCTGGAAGTTCGACTGCTCGGGCCAGTGCGTGGAGATGCCGGCCGAGGATCCGAACTTCGTGCGCAAGGTCGCGGCGCGCAGCTACCCGACGCAGGAGTACATGGGGCTCGTATTCGCGTACTTCGGCGAAGGTGCGCCGCCGGCATTCCCGCCGTTTCCGTCGTCCCCGGACGCGGGCCTCATCCACGTGTGGAACGCGGAGACCGTCCCCTGCAACTGGCTGCAGTGCTACGAGAACAGCGCCGACGAGGTCCACGTTTCGTTCGTGCACCGGCCGGGCGGCTCGCATTCGGCGATCGCCGAGCTGCCCGAGATCGAGGCCGAGGAGACCGACTGGGGCATGCTGCGCCTAGGCAAGAGAAAGGGCGGCAAGCTGCGCGTGAGCCTGCACTACATCCCCAACGTGACACGCGTGGTGGTGCCGCCGCTCGCCGGCTTTGACGGCGTCGGCGGCTGGTCGGAGATCTTCTTCAGCTTCACGCCGATCGACGACGAGCACCACCTGTGGCTGATTACCAGCCAGGTCAAGGTGACCGGCAAGGAGGCGGAAGCATTCCTGGCCAAGAAGGCCGACTATCTAGGGCGCTACGCGCAGGCGCCCAAGGTGATGGATCTGGTGCACGATGTCTGGGCCGGGCGGCGCCGCCTGGTCGACATCGAGCATCCGGATCTCGCGATCGTGCAGGACATCGCCGTGCAGGCGGGGCAAGGGCGCATCGCCGATCGCAGCAACGAGCGCCTCGGGCGCTCCGACACCGCGATCATCGTCTGGCGCAAGATCCTCGCGCGCGAGCTGCGCGCGCTGGCCGAAGGCAAACCGGGCAAGAAATGGCGCGTCGCGCCGCAGGACGTGGTGCCGACCCTTGGCTTCTAGGAAAGGAAAAACCGTGGCAGAGCAAAAGGGCAAGCAGGCGGGCGACAAGCCCGAGCAAGCGGGCGATGCGCCACAGCAGCCGCGCACCATCGGCCTGGGCGTGCGGCTCGTGCCGTCGAGCGACTCCGACCAGCCGCGCGTTGCGAACTACACGGCGCTCACGCTCGCGCCGGGCATGGCGTTCATCGACTTCGGCTTCTTCGAGCCGGCGATGCTCGCCGCGCTGCCGCGTGTGGCGAAGGAAGGGGGCAAGCTGCCGGAGTCGATCAACGGCCGCCTCGCGACGCGCGTGGCGCTGAGCTACGACACGCTGGCCAATCTCCACCAGCAGCTCGGCAACGCCCTTCAGGGGCTCAAGAAGCCGAGCTAAAGTCAGGGCCTGACGGCGCCGGCGAAAACCTAGCTGCGCGGCTTGCGCAGCACGACGCCGCTCAGCACATAGGGCCGGAAAAGCCACAGCATGCGGTGTGCGTGCGACAGCCAGCGCTTCGGCCGCACGAAGGGAAACAGCATCCGCAGGAGCTTGCGCGCCATGCGCAGCGGCCCGCCTGCGACGAACTCGCCGCCGTAGCTTTCGCTCTCGATGGTGCGAGCCGCGATCACTTCGTAGCCCGGGAAGCGCGCGCACAGCTCCGCGGGGCTCGGGCGATACAGCGTATCGATCGGGTCGGCGTGATAGGGATACGAGTACGGCACGGTGATGACGAGCACGGCGCCTGCCGGCAGCACTGAGTCGAGCACCGCGGGAAAGCGCTCGCGGCAATCGTTCGGCAGGTGCTCGAGGATGTTGCAGGCGAGCACCGCATCGGGACGCAGCTCGCGCAGCCGCGCCTGCACCGCGGGATCGAACAGATCGCCGCTGATGTCGATGCCCTCGCCCGACTTGAGGTCGGCATGCACGACGCGGGCGCCGCGGCGCGCGAGCGGATCGAAGATCTCGCGGTCGATATAGGGCTTCGACACCTCGCGAAAGCGCTTCGAGCCGCTGCCCAGATTGAGCACCACGCGCTCGCCCTGCTGATGGAGAACTTCAAGGGCGCCGAGCTGCTCGCCGATCCACGCCGCCTCTTGCCTGCGCATCGGGCAATCGTCTCAAAAAAAAGGCGCCTCGAAGGCGCCTTTTTGAGTGGGGACAGACCCTGAGGGCTAGCTGCCGCCGCCCGTCGTTGCAGGCTCCGCTGCGGGCGTTTCCGGCGCGCCCGCCGGTATCTCCGCCAGTACCGGCTCGGCCGCCTGCGCCTTGCGGATCATGTGGTATGCGAGGCCGGTGCCCGCCGGAATCAGGCGCCCGACGATCACGTTTTCCTTCAGCCCGCGCAGCTCGTCGCGCTTGCCCATGATCGCCGCCTCGGTCAGCACGCGGGTCGTCTCCTGGAACGAGGCTGCGGAGATGAACGAATCGGTCGACAGCGACGCCTTGGTGATGCCGAGCAGGATATTGCGGTAGCTCGCGGGCTTCTTGCCGCCCTTCTCCGCCTTCTCGTTCTCCTCGAACAGCTCCGCGCGCTCGACTTGCTCGCCCGGGATGAACGGCGTATCGCCGGGCTCTTCCACCTCGATGCGCCGGAGCATCTGGCGCACGATCACCTCGATGTGCTTGTCGTTGATCTTCACGCCCTGCAGGCGGTAGACGTCCTGCACCTCGTCGATGATGTAGCGCGCGAGCTCCTCGATGCCGAGCAGGCGCAGCAGATCGTGCGGGTCGACCGGACCGTCGACGATCATCTCGCCCTTGTTCACCACCTGGCCGTCGTGCACCAGCAGGTGCTTGTCCTTGGCGATCAGGTACTCGTGCTCCTGCTTGTCGAGGTCGGTGATCACCAGGCGCTGCTTGCCCTTGGTGTCCTTGCCGAAGCTCACCGTGCCGGTGACTTCCGCCAGTATTCCGGCGTCCTTCGGCGAGCGCGCCTCGAAGAGCTCCGCCACGCGCGGCAGGCCGCCCGTGATGTCGCGCGTCTTCGACACTTCCTGCGGAATGCGCGCCAGCACCTCGCCGACCTGCACCTGCTGGCCGTCGCGCACGGCAATCACCGCGCCCACCGGGAAGCTGATGTTGACCGCGTGGTCGGTGCCGGCGATGCGCACTTCCTCGCCCGAGTCGTTGATCAGCTTGACCGACGGACGCTGCCCCTTGCTCGCTGCGGTGGTGCGGCGCTTGGCGTCGATGACGACGAGGGTGGAGAGACCGGTGACGTCGTCGATCTGCTTGGCGACTGTCGCGCCCTCCTCGACGTGCTCGAACTTCACCGTGCCGGCGTACTCCGTGATGATCGGCCGGTGGTGCGGATCCCAGTTGGCGATCGTCTTGCCCGCGCGCACCGTGTCGCCGTCGGCCACCGAGAGCAGCGCGCCATACGGCACCTTGTGGCGCTCGCGCTCGCGGCCGTTGTCGTCGGTGATGATCACCTCGCCGGAGCGCGAGATCACCACCTTGTCGCCCTTGGCGTTGGAGAGATAGCGCATGGTCGCGGTGAACCTCACCGTACCGGCCGACTTCGCCTCGACGTTGCTCTGCACCGCGGTTCGCGATGCCGCACCGCCGATGTGGAAGGTGCGCATCGTGAGCTGCGTGCCCGGCTCGCCGATCGACTGCGCGGCGATCACGCCGATCGCCTCGCCGACGTTGACGGGCG
Source organism: Burkholderiales bacterium (assembly GCA_036506355.1). Taxonomy (GTDB): domain Bacteria; phylum Pseudomonadota; class Gammaproteobacteria; order Burkholderiales; family SG8-39; genus SCGC-AG-212-J23. The sequence continues at coordinate 11,229 of DASXRW010000087.1, read as the reverse complement.
AGCCGCGGCCGAGGTCGCGGCCATAGCACTTCGAGCACACGCCCCAGCGGGTGTCGCAGGAAAGCGCCGTCCTCACCTTGACCTCGTCGATGCCGACGTTGTCGATGGTCTCGACCGACTCCTCATCGAGCAATGAGCCCGCCGGGTACAGCACGTCCTGCGTCTCCGGATGGATCAGATCGATGGCGAGCGTGCGGCCCAGGATGCGCTCGCGCAGGGCTTCAACCACTTCGCCGCCCTCGACCAGCGCCTTCATCGACACGCCGTTCTGCGTCCGGCAATCGTCTTCCGTGACCACCAGGTCCTGCGTCACGTCCACCAGGCGGCGGGTGAGATAGCCGGAATTCGCCGTCTTCAGCGCGGTGTCCGCGAGGCCCTTCCTCGCGCCGTGCGTCGAGATGAAGTACTGCAGCACGTTCAGGCCTTCGCGGAAGTTCGCGGTGATCGGCGTCTCGATGATCGAGCCGTCGGGCTTGGCCATCAGGCCGCGCATGCCGGCGAGCTGCCGGATCTGCGCCGCCGAGCCGCGCGCGCCGGAGTCGGCCATCATGTAGATGGAGTTGAACGCCTCCTGCTTCACCGTCTTGCCGTGGCGGTTCACCACCTCCTCCTGGCCGAGCTGCTCCATCATGACCTTGCCCACCTGCTCGCCGCAGCGCGACCAGATGTCGACCACCTTGTTGTAGCGCTCGCCGGCGGTCACCAGGCCCGAGGTGTACTGGTTCTCGATTTCCTTCACTTCGGTCTCGGCGGCCTTGATCAGCTCCGGCTTCTGCGACGGGATGGTCATGTCGTGCACGCCGAACGAGATGCCGGCGCGCGTAGCGATGGTGAAGCCGGCCTGCATCAGCCTGTCGGCGAAGATCACCGTCTCGCGCAGGCCGCAGCGACGGAACGCGGCGTTGATGACGCGCGTGATCTCCTTCTTCTTGAGCGGCTTGTTGAGCAGCTCGAAGGAGAGCCCCGCCGGCAGGATCTCGGAGAGCAGCGCGCGGCCGACCGTGGTCTCGTAGCGCGTCACCTTCTCGGTGATCTCGCCGTCCTCCGCGACGTCCTTCTCGCGGATGCGCACCCAGATGCGGGCGTTGATCTCGACCTGGCGCGAATCGTAGCCGCGGTGCACCTCGGCCAGGTCGGAGAAGCTCATGCCCTCGCCCTTCGCGTTGATGCGCTCGCGCGTGGCGTAGTACAGGCCGAGCACGATGTCCTGCGAGGGTACGATGATCGGCTCACCGTTGGCGGGCGAAAGCACGTTGTTCGACGCCAGCATCAGCGTGCGCGCTTCCATCTGCGCTTCGAGCGACAGCGGCACGTGCACCGCCATCTGGTCGCCGTCGAAGTCGGCGTTGAACGCCGCGCACACCAGCGGATGCAGCTGGATCGCCTTGCCCTCGATCAGCACCGGCTCGAACGCCTGGATGCCCAGACGATGGAGCGTCGGCGCGCGGTTGAGCAGCACCGGGTGCTCTCGGATGACTTCTTCCAGGATGTCCCAGACCTCGGGGACCTCCTGCTCGACGAGGCGCTTCGCGGCCTTGATGGTCGTCGCGAGGCCCAGGAGTTCGAGCTTGTTGAAGATGAAAGGCTTGAAGAGCTCCAGCGCCATCTTCTTCGGCAGGCCGCACTGGTGCAGCTTCAACTGCGGGCCGACCACGATCACCGAGCGGCCCGAGTAGTCGACGCGCTTGCCGAGCAGGTTCTGGCGGAAGCGCCCGCCCTTGCCCTTGATCATGTCGGCGAGCGACTTGAGCGGCCGCTTGTTGGCGCCGGTCATCGCCTTGCCGCGGCGGCCGTTGTCGAGCAGCGAGTCGACGGCCTCCTGCAGCATGCGTTTTTCATTTCGGACAATGATCTCCGGCGCCTTGAGCTCCAGCAGCCGCTTCAGGCGGTTGTTCCGGTTGATCACCCGCCGATAGAGATCGTTCAGATCCGAAGTCGCGAAGCGCCCGCCGTCCAGCGGCACCAGCGGCCGCAGCTCGGGCGGCAGCACCGGCAGCACTTCCATAATCATCCAGTCGGGCTTGATGTTCGAGCTCTTGAAGCCCTCGAGCACCTTCAGGCGCTTGGCGTATTTCTTGATCTTGGCATCGCTCGAGGTGGCTTCGAGCTCCTTCCTCAGGTTGTCGATCTCCTTGTTGAGATCGATCGCCCGCAGGAGCGCGCGGATGCCTTCGGCGCCCATCGAGGCGTGGAAGTCGTCGCCGAACTCCTCGACCTTGGCGAGATAGTCGTCCTCGGTCAGGAGCTGGCAGCGCTTGAGCGGCGTCAGGCCGGGGTCGGTCACCACGTAGGCTTCGAAGTACAGCACGCGCTCGATGTCGCGCAGCGTCATGTCCAGCACCAGGCCGAGCCTGGAGGGCAGCGACTTGAGGAACCAGATATGCGCCGTCGGGCTCGCCAGCTCGATATGCCCCATGCGCTCGCGGCGCACCTTGGCCAGCGTGACTTCCACGCCGCACTTCTCGCAGATCACGCCGCGGTGCTTAAGCCTTTTGTACTTGCCGCACAGGCACTCGTAGTCCTTGATCGGCCCGAAGATCTTGGCGCAGAACAGGCCATCGCGCTCGGGCTTGAAGGTGCGGTAGTTGATGGTCTCGGGCTTTTTCACTTCGCCGTAGGACCACGAGCGGATCTTCTCGGGCGAGGCGAGCCCGATCTTGATCGCATCGAACTCCTCGTCCTGCTGGACCTGCTTGAACAGCTCAAGGAGTGCTTTCATTTAGAACCTCTCCAGATCGATGTCGATGCCGAGCGAGCGAATTTCCTTCACCAGCACGTTGAACGACTCGGGCATGCCCGCGTCGATCTTGTGGTCGCCCTTGACGATGTTCTCGTAGACCTTGGTGCGACCGGTGATGTCGTCGGACTTGACGGTGAGCATCTCCTGCAGCGTGTACGCCGCGCCGTAGGCCTCCAGCGCCCAGACCTCCATCTCGCCGAAGCGCTGGCCGCCGAACTGCGCCTTGCCGCCCAGGGGCTGCTGCGTGACGAGCGAGTACGGTCCCGTCGAGCGCGCGTGCATCTTGTCGTCGACCAGGTGGTGCAGCTTCAGCATGTGCATGTAGCCCACGGTGACGTCGCGGTCGAACTGCTCGCCGGTGCGGCCGTCGTAGAGCTTCACCTGGCCGGACTGCGGCAGGCCGGCCATTTCCAGCATGGCGTTGATCTCGGCCTCGGCCGCGCCGTCGAACACCGGCGTGGCGAACGGCACGCCCTCCTTCAGGTTGTGCGCGAGCGCCAGCACCTCGTCGTCGGTCAGCTTGGAGACCTCTTCTTCCTTGCCGCTATAGATGCGCTCGAGGATTTTCCTCACCTCGCCGATCACCATCTTCTGCTGGTTCTTGACCAGCTCGCCGATGCGATGGCCCAGGCCCTTGGCGGCCCAGCCGAGGTGGGTCTCGAGGATCTGGCCGACGTTCATCCGCGACGGCACGCCCAGTGGATTGAGCACGATGTCGACCGGCGTGCCGTCGGCCATGTGCGGCATGTCCTCGACCGGGGTGATCTTGGAGATCACGCCCTTGTTGCCGTGCCGTCCGGCCATCTTGTCGCCCGGCTGCAGGCGCCGCTTCACCGCCACGTACACCTTGACCATCTTCAGCACGCCCGGCGGCAGCTCATCGCCCTGCGTCAGTTTCTTGCGCTTCGCTTCGAACATGGCGTCGAACTCGCGGCGCTTCTGTGCGAGCGACTCCTTCAGCCCCTCGACCTGCGCCGCGGCCTCTTCATTCGCCAGGCGAATGTCGAACCAGTCGTAGCGCTCCATGCCGGTCAGATAGTCCTTCGTCACCTTGGCGCCCTTCGCCAGGCGCTTCGGCCCGCCGTTCGCGGTCTTGTTGGTGAGCAGGCGCTCGAGGCGCTCGAAGGTGTCGGACTCGACGATGCGCATCTGGTCCGCCAAATCCGTCTTATAGCGCTTCAGCTCATCCTCGATGATCGACTGGCTGCGCTTGTCGCGCTCGATGCCCTCGCGCGTGAACACCTGGACATCGATCACCGTCCCGGAAATGCCGGACGGCACGCGCAAGCTGGTGTCCTTAACGTCCGAGGCTTTCTCGCCGAAGATGGCGCGCAGCAGCTTCTCTTCCGGCGTGAGCTGGGTCTCGCCCTTCGGCGTTACCTTGCCCACCAGCACATCGCCCGCCTCGACTTCGGCGCCGATGTAGACGATGCCCGACTCGTCCAGACGCACGAGCTGCGCCTCGGACAGATTCGAGATGTCGCGCGTGATTTCCTCCGGCCCCAATTTCGTATCCCGGGCGACGACGGTCAGCTCCTCGATATGGATCGAGGTGAAGCGGTCCTCGCCGACCACCCGCTCGCTGATCAGGATCGAATCCTCGAAGTTGTACCCGTTCCACGGCATGAAGGCGACCATCATGTTCTGGCCGAGCGCGAGCTCACCCAGATCAGTCGAGGCGCCGTCGGCGACCACGTCGCCCTTGGCAATGCGCTCGCTCTGCTTCACGATCGGACGCTGGTTGATGTTGGTGTTCTGGTTCGAGCGCGTGTACTTGGTGAGCTTGTAGATGTCGACGCCGACGTCGCCCGCCACCGTCTCGTCGTCGTTCACGCGCACCACGATGCGGTTAGCGTCGACATAGTCGACCACGCCCCCGCGCAACGCGATGACGCAGGTGCCCGAGTCGATGGCTGCCGTGCGCTCGACGCCGGTGCCGACCAGCGGCTTCTCGGGCCGCAGGCAGGGCACCGCCTGGCGCTGCATGTTGGAACCCATCAGCGCGCGGTTCGCGTCGTCGTGCTCGAGGAACGGGATCAGCGACGCCGCTACGCTGACGATCTGCGACGGCGCCACGTCCATGTACTGCACTTCCTCGGGCGACTTCAGCTCGAACTCGTTCTTGAAACGGCACGACACCAGCGTGTCGGTAAGCTTGCCGCCCTTGTCGAGCGAGGCGTTCGCCTGGGCGATGACATAGTTGCCCTCCTCGATGGCGGAGAGATAGGCGATGTCGTTGGTCGCCTTGCTGTCCTTCACCTTGCGGTAGGGCGTCTCGAGGAAGCCGTACCGGTTGGTGCGCGCATAGAGCGCGAGCGAGTTGATCAGGCCGATGTTCGGGCCTTCCGGCGTCTCGATCGGGCACACCCGGCCATAGTGGGTCGGGTGCACGTCGCGCACTTCAAATCCCGCTCTTTCCCTGGTTAAACCACCGGGTCCAAGCGCCGAGACGCGCCGCTTGTGCGTGATCTCGGAGAGCGGGTTGGTCTGGTCCATGAACTGCGAGAGCTGCGAGGAGCCGAAGAATTCCTTGATCGCCGCCGAGATCGGCTTGGCGTTGATCAGGTCGTGCGGCATCAGGTTCTCGGATTCCGCCTGCGACAGCCGCTCCTTCACCGCGCGCTCGACGCGCACCAGTCCCGCGCGGAACTGGTTCTCGGCGAGCTCGCCCACCGAGCGCACGCGACGGTTGCCGAGGTGGTCGATGTCGTCGATCTCGCCGCGGCCGTTCCGCAGCTCGACCAGGATGCGGATCACCTCGACGATGTCCTTTGGTGAGAGCGTCAGGCGCGGCTCGATGCGCACCTCGAGCTTGCCCTTGTCGATGCCCTTGCCCTTGAGGTCGTGGAACATCTTGTCGACCGCGGCCTGCGCCTCGGCTTCGTTCGCCACGCCTTCGAGGCTCACCTTGTTGAGCGAGAGCTCGGCCACATGCTTGAAGTAGGTGCGCAGGTCTTCCTCGGCCTCCTTCGGCAGCGCGATGCCGCGGAAGCGCAGCTGCCAGCTCGTCTCTGAGGGGGCGCCGATGCGGCGGTTGAACTTCATGCGGCCCACCGCCGAGAGGTCATAGCGCTCCTCGGCGAAGAACAGGCCGTTGAACAGCGTCTCGACCGCGTCCTCCGTCGGCGGCTCGCCGGGCCGCATCATGCGGTAGATCGCCACGCGCGCCGCGTTCATGTCGGCGGTCTCGTCCGCGCGCAGCGTCTGCGAGACGTACGGTCCCTGGTCGAGGTCGTTGGTGAACAGCGTCTGCACCTTGTCGATCTTCGACTCGCGCAGCTGCGCGAGCAGCGTCTCGGTGATCTCGTCGTTCGCGTTGGCGACGATCTCGCCTGTGTCCTTGTTGACCACGTTATGGGCGAGGGTGCGGCCGAGGATGAATTCGTCGGGCGCGCTGATCTTCTTCAGCCCCGCGGCTTCCATGTCGCGGATGTGCTTGACGGTGATGCGCTTGTCCTTCGCCACCAGGGTCTTGCCCTGCTTGTCGTTGATGTCGAAGCGCGCCACCTCGCCGCGCAGGCGCTCGGGCACCACGTCGAACAGCACGTGGTTGCCCTCGATGTGGAAGGTGTCGAAGGCGAAGAATTCCTTGAGGATGCGCTCGGGCGTGAAGCCCAGCGCCTTCAGGAGAATCGTCACCGGCATCTTGCGGCGGCGGTCGACGCGGAAGAACACGATGTCCTTCGGGTCGAACTCGAAGTCGAGCCAGGAGCCGCGGTAGGGGATGACGCGCGCGGAGAACAGCAGCTTGCCGCTCGAATGCGTCTTGCCGCGGTCGTGCTCGAAGAACACCCCCGGCGAGCGGTGCAGCTGCGACACGATCACCCGCTCGGTGCCGTTGATGATGAATGAGCCGGTGGTCGTCATGAGCGGGATCTCGCCCATGTAGACCTCCTGCTCCTTCACTTCCTTGGTGGTCGGCTTGGGCGCCTCCTTGTCCATGATCACGAGGCGCACCTTCGCGCGCAGCGGGCTCGCATAGGTGAGGCCGCGCTGTTGGCACTCCTTGACGTCGAACGGCGGCTCGCCGAGCGAGTAGCTGACGAACTCCAGGCGCGCATTCTGCGAGTGGCTCACGATCGGGAAGATCGAGGTGAACGCCGCCTGCAGGCCCTCGTTGCGCCGTCCCTCGGGCGACATGTGCGCCTGCAGGAACGCGGTATAGGACTCGAGCTGGGTCGCGATGAGGAACGGCACTTTCTGCACGGTCGCCCGCTTCGCGAAGCTCTTGCGGATGCGTTTACGCTCGGTCAACGAATAAGTCATTTAGGCTCCTTGCCGCCACTGGAGAAAACAAAGGAAAAACCCCCAACTGAGAGGGTCTTTGCTTTGTCTTCGGTCCCGGGGGGCCTTTTGGACCCACCCCGGATTTCGAAGTTCCTTACTTGATCTCCGCTTTCGCGCCGGCGTCGATCAGCTTCTTCAGCACGGCGTCCGCGTCCGCCTTGGAGACGCCTTCCTTGACCGCCTTGGGCGCGCCGTCGACGAGGTCTTTCGCCTCCTTGAGGCCCAGGCTCGTGACTTCGCGCACCGCCTTGATGACGTTAACCTTGTTGTCGCCAATCGCGGTCAGCATCACGGTGAACTCGGTCTTTTCCTCCGCCGGCGCGGCAGCGGCCGCTGCAGCAGGACCGGCCACCGCGACTGCGGCCGCGGCAGACACGCCGAACTTCTCTTCCATGTCCTTGATGAGCTGCGAGAGCTCGAGGACGGTCATCTTGCCGATCTCTTCCAGAATCTGAGTGCGTTCCATTTTCGTTTCCTCTAAATAGGTTCCTGATGTTTAGGCAGCAGCCTTTTCCTTCGAATCGCGATAGGCGGCGAGCGTGCGCACGAACTTCCCGGGCACCTCGTTCATGGTGCGAACGAGCTTCGCCACGGGCGCCTGCATCGTGCCCATGAGCTTCGCCAGCAGCTCTTCGCGCGAGGGCAGCAACGCGAGCGCCTTGACGTCTTTGTCGGACATCACGGTGTTCGGCATCGCGCCGCCGCGGATCACGAAGTGCTCGTTCTCCCTGGCGAAGTCGGAGAGCACCTTCGCACCGGCGACCGGATCGGCGGCAATGCCGTACATCAGCGGACCGACCATCTTGTCGGTCAGCTTCTCGAACGGCGTGCCCTTGACGGCCCTGCGCGCGAGAGTGTTCTTCAGCACGCGCAGGTAAAGACCCGACTTCCTCGCCTTGGCGCGAAGCTGCGTGACGCGCCCGACGTCCAGGCCGCGATACTCCGCGACGATGACTGCCTGGGCTGCCGCCAGCTTGGCCGCGACTTCCGCGACCATCGCCTGCTTCTGCTCCAGATTAAGACCCAAGGTCTACCTCCTTGCTGCGTTGATATAAACAAGCAGCCTTGCGGCTGCGCGGCGACCTTGAATCAGGAACCCTTGTTGCATTCCTTCTCCGGGTGCGCCGTCTGCGCAGGGCGATGCTCCGTTTACGTCCTTGCGGACCCCTGCGGTCTTTGACGACAGCTGTTCGCTAAAACAGCGGCCCAAAGTCATTGCTGTGTCGAGAGCGAAGAGGGATCGACCTTCACGCCGACCCCCATCGTGCTCGACACCGAAAGCTTCTTCAAAAATATGCCCTTCGTCGCGGCGGGCTTGGCTTTGTTCAACGCGTCGACCAGCGCCGCGAGGTTGTCGCGCAGCTGCTCTGGCGTGAACGAGGCCCGGCCGATCGTGCATTGCACGACGCCCGACTTGTCGGCGCGGAACTGCACCTGGCCGGCCTTGGCGTTCTTCACCGCGCCCGCGACATCCGGCGTCACCGTGCCGACCTTCGGATTCGGCATCAGGCCGCGCGGTCCGAGGATCTGGCCCAGCTGGCCGACCACGCGCATCGCCTCCGGCGCCGCGATCACCACGTCGAAATCGAGCTTGCCGGCCTTGATCTGCTCGGCGAGATCCTCCATGCCAACGATGTCGGCGCCAGCGGCCTTCGCCGCTTGGCCCTTGTCGCCGGGTGCGAAAACAGCCACGCGCACCTTCTTGCCAGTGCCGGCGGGCAGCACCACCGAGCCGCGCACCGTCTGGTCACCTTTTTTCGCATCGATGCCGAGGTTCACCGCGACGTCGATCGCTTCGTCGAATTTGGCAGTCGCCGTTTCCTTCACCAGCTTCAACGCTTCGGCCGCGGCATAGGTCTTGTTGCGGTCGACCTTGTTGACGAAGGCCTTCCTGCGCTTGGAGATGTGCGGCATTACATGCCCTCCACGATTACGCCCATCGAGCGGGCGCTGCCCGCGACGATGCGCATCGCCGCCTCGAGGTCGGTGGCATTCAGGTCGGGCAGCTTCTGCTTGGCGATCTCCTCGACCTGCTTGCGGGTGATCTTGCCGACCTTGTCGGTATGCGGGCGCGCGCTGCCCGACTCGATGCCCGCCGCCTTCTTGATCAGCACCGTGGTCGGCGGCGTCTTGATGATGAACGAGAAGCTTTTGTCCGCGTAGGCGGTGATCACCACCGGCAGCGGCAGGCCGGGCTCGACCTTCTGGGTCTGCGCGTTGAACGCCTTGCAGAACTCCATGATGTTCAAGCCGCGCTGTCCGAGCGCCGGGCCAATTGGTGGCGAGGGGTTCGCTTTGCCTGCGGGGACCTGAAGCTTGATCAGGCCAACGATCTTCTTTGCCATTTACAACCTCCTGTGGGTGCAAGCGAGCGCCGAGCGCTCTCCCCGTCTAGTTACGCCTTCTCGACCTGCCCGAATTCCAGCTCCACCGGCGTCGAGCGGCCGAAAATCGTGACCGCCACGCGCAGCCGGCTCTTCTCGTAGTTCACGTCCTCCACGGTTCCCTGGAAGTCCGTGAACGGACCATCCTTCACGCGCACCATCTCGCCGACTTCGAACAGCACCTTCGGCTTCGGCTTCTCCACGCCTTCACGCATCTGCTGCATGATGGCTTCGACTTCCTTTTCCGGAATCGGCGCCGGCTTGGTGGCCGTGCCGCCGACGAAACCGGTGACTTTGTTGGTGTTCTTCACCAGGTGCCAGGTGTCGTCGTTCATCTCCATCTCGACCAGCACGTAGCCCGGGAAGAACTTGCGCTCGGACATGTGCTTCTGGCCGCCCTTCATCTCGACCACTTCCTCCACCGGCACGAGGATCTTGCCGAACTTGTCGTTCATGCCCGCGCGGTTGATGCGGTCCTCGAGCGCGCGTTGCACCGATTTCTCGAAACCGGAGTAGGCGTGCACCACGTACCAACGCTTGCTGCTCATGTCTTCTTCCAGCCGAGAATTAAGTCGTACAGAACCCATTCGAGTGTCTTGTCGCTGATCCATAGAAAAATCGCCATCACCACCACGAAGGCGAACACCGCCGCCGTGGTCTGCATCGTCTCCTTGCGCGTCGGCCAGACCACCTTCTTGACCTCGGCCACCGCCTCGCCCGCAAATACCGCGAACTCGCGGCCCGGCGTACTGAACCAGGCCACCGCCGCGCCGGCGGCAATGCCGGCGACGACTGCGAGGATCCGCAGTACCAGCGCGGTCTCGCTGAGCCAGTAATAGGCCCAGATCCCGGCGCCCACGAGCGCCACTGCTATCGCCAGCTTTACCTTGTCGATCATCGTGCGGACCTGGCAGGGGCAGAGGGCCTCGAACCCCCAACCTTCGGTTTTGGAGACCGACGCTCTGCCAATTGAGCTATGCCCCTGTCTTTCCTCTTCGCTCGTTACTCGATGATCTTCGCCACGACGCCGGCGCCCACGGTCTTGCCGCCCTCGCGGATGGCAAAGCGCAGGCCCGCATCCATGGCGATGGGCGCAATCAGCTCCACCGTCATCTTGATGTTGTCCCCGGGCATCACCATCTCCGCCCCGCCTGCCAGCTCCACCGAGCCGGTCACATCGGTCGTGCGGAAGTAGAACTGCGGCCGATAGCCGTTGAAGAACGGCGTGTGCCGTCCGCCCTCTTCCTTCGTGAGGACGTAGACCTCGGCCTCGAACTTCGTGTGCGGCGTGATCGAGCCGGGCTTGGCCAGCACCATGCCGCGCTCGACGTCCTTCTTGTCGATGCCGCGCAGCAGGAGACCGACGTTGTCGCCCGCCTCACCCGAGTCGAGCAGCTTGCGGAACATCTCGACGCCGGTGACGACCGACTTCTTGTCCGAGCCAAATCCGATGAGCGCGACTTCCTCGCCCACCTTGACCCGGCCGCGATCGATACGACCCGTCGCCACCGTACCGCGGCCCGTGATCGAGAATACGTCCTCGACCGGCAGCAGGAACGGCTTATCGGTCTCGCGGACGGGCTGCGGGATGTACGTATCGATCGCGTTGTAGAGCTCCTCGATCTTCGACACCCAGTTCTTGTCGCCCTCGATGGCCTTGGAGGCCGAGCCGCGAATCACCGGCAGCTCGTCACCGGGGTACTCGTACTTGCTGAGCAGCTCGCGCACCTCGAGCTCGACGAGGTCGAGCAACTCGGGGTCGTCGACGAGGTCGCACTTGTTGAGGTATACAACGATCTGCGGCACGTTGACCTGGCG
>DASXRW010000086.1:0-9336 GCA_036506355.1 Burkholderiales bacterium | reverse complement strand
GCGTGCGTCGCCACCCGGGTCTCGGCGATTCCCGAGCTGATCCGCGACGAGAGCACGGGTGTCCTGGTGAACGAGGCGGACACCGTGGCGTTCGCCGCCGCGCTCGAAGCGCTGATCCGTGATCCGGCGCGCCGGCGTGCGCTGGGCGACGCCGGCCAGGCGCGGCTGCGCGCCGAGTTCGCGTTGGACGCGAACTTCGAGCGCCTTGCCGAGAAGTTCGCCCTGGTGGCAGATGCGGCCGCCCGCCATGAGGATCGCGTTCTACGCACCGCTTAAGTCGCCCACGCATGGCACGCCCTCGGGTGATCGCCGCGTAGCCGGGCTCTTGATGGACGCGCTCGCCGGCGCGGGCCACCGCGTGCAGGTGGCGTCGACTTTCCGCAGCTACGACGGCGACGGCGACGAGCCGCGCCAGCGCGCGCTGCGGGCGCAAGGCGAGGCGCTCGCCACGCAGCTCGCCGACGAATGGCGCGCGGCGAGCACCGACGAGCGTCCCGAGCTGTGGTTCACCTATCACCTCTATTACAAGGCCCCCGACTGGCTCGGGCCGATGGTGAGCGATGCGCTCGGCATTCCCTATGTCATCGCCGAGGCTTCCTACGCGCCAAAGCGCGCCTATGGCCCCTGGGCGTTCGGCCATGAGGGCAGCGCCGCGGCGATCCGCAAGGCGGCGCTCGTGCTGTGCCCGTCGCGCGACGACATTCCCGGCCTCGAGCAGATCATCGAGGCGAAGCGCATCCTGCTTCTGCCGCCATTCCTCGACACCGCTCCGTACATCGCCGCGGGCGCCGAGCGCGCTGCGTTGCGCGCCGAGCTCGCCAAGGAGCGCGCTCTCGACCCTGCCGTGCCATGGATCGCGGTGGTGGCGATGATGCGCGCGGGCGACAAGCTCGCTTCGTACCGGGCACTCGCGGCCGCGCTTCAGTTGCTGGACGATCTGCCGTGGCGGCTGGTGGTCGTCGGAGACGGCGTGGTACGCCCGGAGGTCGAGAAGCTCTTCGGCGAGCGGGCGTGCTTTCTCGGCTCGCTGCGCCAGCGGCGCATCGTGCAGGTGCTCGCGGCGAGCGATCTCTGCGCGTGGCCGGCGGTCAACGAGGCCTACGGCATGGCGCTGCTTGAAGCGCAGGCGGCCGGCGTGCCGGTCGTCTCGTGCGATACGCGCGGCGTGCCCGACGTGGTGCTGAACGGCCGCACCGGGATTCTCGTACGCTATGGTGATGAGGCGGCGCTGGCCGAGGCGATGCGCGAGCTCCTGTTGAACCGCGAGCGCCGTCACGCGCTCGGCCGGGAGGCTGCGCGTTACGTCGCCGTGGAGCGCAGCCTCGAGGCGGCGTCGGCAAAGCTGGGAGCGGCGCTCTCCGCGCTCTGATGGTGCTCCTCGCGCTGCTGCGCCATGGCGACACCGCCTGGAGCGCCGAAGGCCGCATCCAGGGACGCACCGACGTGCCGCTGAGCGACGCGGGGCGCCTCGCGCTCCAGCGTGCTCGACTGCCCAAGATCTGCGCCGATATGCGCACCGTCACCAGCCCGCTTGCGCGCTGCGTCGAGACCGCGGCTCTCCTCGGCGCGCCGCACGCCGAGCGCGAGCCACGCATCGTCGAGATGAGCTGGAGCGCGTGGGAAGGAAGGCGCCTCGCCGAGCTCCGCGAGGAGCTCGGCGCCGCCATGGCCGAGAACGAGGCGCGCGGCTGGGATTTCCGGCCGGCGGGCGGTGAGAGTCCGCGCGAAGTGCTGGCGCGCCTGCGAGGCTGGCTCGCCGAGCTCTCGGTACCCACGCTCGCGGTCACCCACCGCGGCGTGATCCGCGCCGTTTACGCGGCCGCCGCGGGCTGGGACCTGCGCGGCAAGCCGCCGGACAGGCTGGATTGGCACGCCGTGCATCTTTTCCGCATCGGTTCCGACGGCGCGCCCGCCATCGAGCGCCTGAACCTGCGATGAAGGTCTTCTTCTACGTGCAGCATCTGCTCGGCATCGGCCACCTCAAGCGCGCCGCGATCCTGTCGCGCGCCCTGCGAGAGGCGGGATTCAACGTCACGCTGGTGAGCGGCGGCGCGCGCGTGCCGGGCATCGACGTCGACCGCCAGCTGCCGCCGGCGAGCGCCGCGGATATCAGCTTCAAGACGCTGCTGGACGATGCCGGCCAGCCGGTAGACGACGCGTGGAAACGCCGCCGCGCGGCGGCGCTGCTCGACGTCTGGCGCGCCGCGCGCGCCGATGTCCTGCTCGTCGAGTTGTTTCCCTTCGGCAGGCGCCAGATGCGCTTCGAGCTGCTGCCGCTGCTCGAGGATGCGACGCGGCTTGCGCCGCGGCCGCTCATCGTCTGCTCGGTGCGCGACCTGATCCAGAGCCGTCCGGAGCGCGAGGCGGATACCGCCGCGCTCGCGAAGCGCTATTTCGACCATATCCTGGTGCACGGCGATCCACGCCTCGCGCCCTTCGAGCGCAGCTTTGGCGCCGCGGCGAGGCTTGCTGGTCGGCTGCATTACACCGGATATGTAGTTGCCGGCGCCGCAGCGGTAGCTCAAGGTGGCGCCGAAGTGCTGGTGTCCGCGGGCGGCGGCGCGGTCGGCCGGCGCCTGCTCGAGAGCGCGATGCTCGCCCGCGAGCAGACGTTGCTGCGCGGCGCGACGTGGCGGGTGCTTGCCGGCATGAACTGCAGCGACGCCGATTTCCGCGCGCTGCAGCGGCACGCGAGACCGGGCATCGCGCTCGAGCGTAGCCGCGAGGATTTCACGGCGCTGCTCGCGAACTGCGCGCTGTCGATCAGCCAGGCCGGCTACAACACCGTCGCGGAGACGCTGCAGGCACGGGTGCGCGCTGTGCTCGTGCCCTTCGCTGCCGGCGGCGAGTCCGAGCAGACGCTGCGCGCGCAACTGCTCGCAGAGCGCGGCGCCGCGGTGATGCTGGACGAATCCGCCCTGACGGTGGAGAACTTGGCGGAGGCGGTGAACCGCGCCGCGCGCGCGCCACGGCCGCCCGCCGATCTCGTCGATCTCAATGGGGCGCAGCGCAGCGCCGAGCTGTTACGCGAGTGGATGAAATGAACACGGCACACTGCCGCCCCCCTGTTAAGGGGGGACGCGGGCGATGAGTTGGCAGGCGCTGGAAGAAGAACTGGCGCGCTGGCGCGACGCGGGACGCGCGGTCGATTTCTGGTGGCGCGACGATGACGCAGCGACACCGACGCCGGAACTGCGCCGGTTATTGGATTTAGCAGGAGCGAGCGAGGTGCCCCTCGCGCTCGCCGTGGTGCCGCTCGAGGCGGCGCCTGAACTTTTCAACGACCTGGATGCGAGCGTGCTGATGCACGGCACCGATCATCGCAACCGCGCTGCACCGGGAGAAAAGAAGACCGAGTTCGCCGCGGCCGAGCCGGAAGCCGAGGCGATAGCGCGGCTCGCGGCGGCGCGTGAGCGGCTGGCGCGGCAAGCCGGCGCGCGCTTCCTGCCGGTGCTGGCGCCGCCCTGGAACCGTTTCAGACGCGCGCTCGCAGCGCGCCTGCCGGCCGCGGGACTCCATGGCTTGAGCGCCTATGGGCCGCGCGCCGCCGCCGAGGCGGCGCCGGGGATCAGGCAGGTCAATACGCACATCGACATCATCGACTGGAGCGGCACGCGCGGCTTTGCGGGCGAAGACGCGGCCTTGCGCGCCGCGGTGAAGCATCTCGCCGCGCGGCGCAGCGGCGCTGCCGATGCCGCGGAACCGACGGGCTGGCTCACCCATCATGCGCTGCACGATGCCGCGGCGCGGGCATTTCTCGAGCGGCTTTTCGACCGCACGCGCGCGCTCGGCGCGCGCTGGCTGGATCCGGTGGCGCTATTTCCTTCGCACCCCTGATATCGCCCCTTATACTTCGGCGGCTTCGCTGGGGGAGAAGTGGCTGACCTGCTTTCGATCCGTGACCTGAGGGTCTATCTCGACGTCGACGCCGGCATCGTGAAGGCGGTCGACGGCGTGTCGTTCCGCGTGCCCGAGGGCGGCACGCTCGCGCTGGTGGGCGAATCGGGCTCGGGGAAATCGGTGGTCGCGCAGACCATCATGGGCATCCTGCCGCGCATCGCGCGCATCGAGTCCGGCGAAATCCTGTTCCGCGATCCGCGCATTTCGCCCGGCGGGCCCGGCTCGGTGGTCGACCTCTCGCGGCTGCATCCGCTCGGGCCGCAGATGCGCGAGATCCGCGGCGGACGCATCTCGATCATCTTCCAGGAGCCGATGACCGCGCTCTCGCCGCTGCACACCATCGGCGACCAGGTCGGCGAGACCCTGGCGCTGCACCGCCCGGGCATCGGCCGCGACGAACGGCGCGCTGCGGTGCTCGAGATCCTGCGCCTGGTCGGCTTCCCCGACCCGGTGAAGGCCGAACGCACCTATCCGTTCGAGCTCTCCGGCGGGCTGCGCCAGCGCGCGATGATCGCCACCGCGCTCATCTGCCGGCCGGCACTGCTCATTGCCGATGAGCCGACCACCGCGCTCGACGTCACCATCCAGGCGCAGATCCTGCAGCTCATGCGCGACCTGCAGCGCAGCCTTGGCATGGCGGTGCTCCTCATCACGCACGATCTCGGCGTGGTCGCCAACATGGCGGCCGAAGTGGTGGTGATGTACCGCGGCCGCGTGATGGAAGCCGGCCGCATCGAGGACATCTTCCGCGACCCGCAGCATCCCTATCTGCAGGCACTGATGCGCGCGGTGCCGCGCTTCAACATGGCGCCGGGCGAGCGGCTCACGCCGATCCGCGAGGTGCTGGTGACCGACGAGCACCTGATCGCGTCGCGCGAGGACTATGCGCCGCCGCCGGAAGGCACGCTCCTGCAGGTGCAGCACCTCACCAAGCGCTTCACCGTGCGCAAGCGCGCCTTTACCCGCAAGCGCGAAGAAGAACTGGTCGCGGTCGACGATGTGAGCTTCACTGTGGCGACCGGCGAGTGCCTCGGGCTGGTCGGCGAATCGGGCTGCGGCAAGACCACCACCGCGCGCATGATCCTGCGCTCGATCATCCCTGACGCCGGCTCGATCGTGTTCAACGATCACGGCGTGCCGAAGGATGTGCTGCGCCTGCGGGGGCCTGAGCTTTTCGCCTACCGGCGCAAGGTCCAGTTCGTGTTCCAGGATCCGTTCGGCTCGCTCAACCCGCGCATGACGGCGTACGACATCGTGAGCGAGCCGCTCGTCATCCACAAGATCGGCGACGAGGACGAGCGCTTCCAGCGCGTGAAGGAGATGATGGCGCTGGTGGGGCTCGACGTGCGCTTCCTGCGCCGCTACCCGCACAGCTTCTCCGGCGGTCAGCGCCAGAGGATCGGCATCGCGAGGGCGCTGGCGCTGGGGCCGGAGCTCTTGCTGCTGGATGAGCCCGTCTCGGCGCTAGACGTCTCGGTCCAGGCGCAGGTGCTGAACCTGCTCCTTGACCTGCGCAAGGCACTGAACCTCACCTACATCTTCATCTCGCACAACCTGGCGGTGGTGAACTACCTCGCCGATCGCATCGCCGTGATGTGCGCGGGGCGGCTGGTCGAGCTCGCCCCCGCGACCGAGCTCTTCCGCAACCCGCGGCACCCGTACACGAAAGCGCTGCTCGCGGCGGTGCCCGATCCCAATCTCAGCCGCAAGCTCGACTTCGATGCGCTGATGGAAGGCAAGGCTTCCGACCCCTCCGCCTGGCCCGGCGAATTTCGCATCGCGAACGGTGCGGTGCCGGCCATGGTGGAGGTCGGAAACGATCACCTGGTGCGCGCGCGCGCATGAGGCTGCTCGCTTTCGTATTCCTGTTCGCAGGCCCGGCCTGGGCGCTGGTCGAGCCGCCCTCGCTCGTCGAGCAGGTCAGCACCGGCAAGCTGCCGCCGGTGGAAAAGCGCGTGCCGCAGAAGCCGCTGGTCGTGCCGCTCGGCGAGGCCGGCACGAGCCTCGGGCGCCATGGCGGCACGCTGCACACGCTCGCCGGGCGCAGCCGCGACACGCGGCTCTTCACCATCTACGGCTACGCACGCCTGGTGGGCTACGACCGGCACCTGAGCATCGTGCCGGATATCCTCGAGTCGATCGACGTAAGAGAAGGCCGCATCTTCACCATGCAACTGCGCAAGGGCCACCGCTGGTCCGACGGCCATCTCTTTACCACCGAGGACTTCCGCTACTACTGGGAAGACGTCGCGAACAACAAGGAGCTCAGCCCGTCCGGCCCGCCGAGGGATCTCGTGGTCGATGGCGAAGCCGCCAAGGTCGAGGTGCTGAACGAGACCACCGTGCGCTACAGCTGGTCGAAGCCCAATCCGCATTTCCTGCCGCGCATGGCGGGAGCGTCGCCGCTCTTCATCTTCCGGCCGGCGCACTACCTCAAGCAGTTCCACAAGAAGTACTCCGCGCGCGTGCAGAAGGAGGAAGCCGAGGGCACGGCCAAGCGCCGCTGGTCCGCGGTGCATAACCGCATGGATAACCTCTACGAGGCCGACAATCCCGACCTGCCGACGCTGCAGCCCTGGCACAACACGACGCGGCCGCCGGCCGACCGCTTCGTCGCCGTGCGCAATGCCTACTTCCACCGGGTCGACGAGCGCGGACGCCAGCTGCCGTACATCGATCGCTTCGTGCTCGCGATCGCCGATTCCAAGCTGATCCCGGCGAAGGCGGGCGCGGGCGACGCCGACCTGCAGGCGCGCGATCTCAGCTTCAACAACTACACCTTCCTCAAGCAGGGCGAGAAGACCAACGGCTACCGGACACTCCTCTGGCGCGCGGCGCGCGGCTCGCACATCGCGCTCTTCCCGAACCTCAACGTCAACGACGCGGTATGGCGGGCGCTCCTGCGCGACGTGCGCTTTCGCCGCGCGCTGTCGCTGGCGATCGACCGCTCGCTCGTCAACCAGGTGCTCTACTTCGGCCTCGCCCTCGAGGCGAACAACACGGTGCTCGAGGCGAGCCCGCTCTATCGCCCCGAGTACCGCACGGAATGGGCGCGCTACGATCGCAAGGAGGCGAACCGGCTGCTCGACGAGATCGGACTTAAGCGCGGCGTCGACCGCGTGCGCCGCCTGCCCGACGGCCGGCCGCTCGAAGTCATCGTCGAGACCGCGGGCGAGTCGACCGAGCAGACCGACGTGCTGGAGCTCATCCGCGAGACCTGGCGCGAGGTCGGCATCAAGCTCTTCAGCAAGCCCTCGCAGCGCGAGGCTTTCCGCAACCGCATCTTCGCCGGCGAGACCGTGATGTCGGTGTGGAGCGGCCTGGAGAACGGCCTGCCGACCCCCGATACGGCGCCCGACGAGCTCGCGCCGACCAGCCAGCTGCAGCTGCAGTGGCCGAAGTTCGGCCAGTACTACGAGACCGGCGGCAAGATGGGCGACGCTCCCGACATCGCCGAAGTGAAGGAGCTCGCCGCGCTCTACAAGGCCTGGGCCGCCGCGCCGAGCAGCGAGGAGCGCGCCACGATCTGGCACAAGATGCTGCGGATACAGCTCGATCAGCAGTTCGTGATCGGCGTGGTCGCGGGCGTGCCGCAGCCGGTGGTGGCGCGCGACAAGCTGATGAACGTGCCGACCCAGGGCTTCTACAACTGGGATCCCGGCGCGTTCTTCGGCATCTACCGGCCGGAGACCTTCTGGTTCCAATAGGACAGACGCCTCGCCATGCTCCGCTATACCGTCCATCGCGTGCTGATCATGATCCCGACGCTGCTCGTGATCAGCTTCATCACCTTCGCCATCATCAAGCTGCCGCCGGGCGACTTCCTCTCCAACCAGATCGCCGAGCTGCAGAGCCAGGGCGACAAGGCGGCGCTCGAGAAGGTCGATTTCCTGCGCAAGCAGTACGGGCTCGACAAGCCCTTCATCGAGCAATACGCGGTGTGGGTCGGCATCTGGCCCACCGAACGCGGCTTCTCGGGCCTGCTGCAAGGCGACCTCGGCTGGTCCTTCGAGCACGACATGGCGGTGAAGGAGGTCGTGGGCGATCGCCTGTTGCTCTCGTTCATCCTCAACTTCTCGGTGGTGCTCTTTACCTGGGCGGTGGCGTTTCCGATCGGCGTGTACGCCGCGACCCACCAGTACAGCTGGGGCGACCACGGCCTCACGTTCCTCGGCTACATCGGCCTTGCCACGCCCAACTTCCTGCTCGCGCTGGTGCTGATGTACTTCGCCAACGTGAAGTTCGGGCTGTCGATCGGCGGCATCATGGACCCGGAGTTCCTCGGCGAGCCCTGGACCTGGGCGAAGGCGCGCTCGGTGCTCTCGCACCTGTGGATCCCGGTGATCGTGATCGGCACCTCGGGCACCGCCGCGATGATCCGGCGCCTGCGCGCCAACCTGCTCGATGAGCTGCAGAAGCAATACGTCGTCACGGCGCGCTCGAAGGGCATGCCGCCGTTCCGCCTGCTGGTGAAGTATCCGCTGCGCATGTCGCTCAACCCGTTCATCGCCGACATCGGCAACCTGCTGCCGAGCGTCATTTCTGGATCGGCGATCGTCGCGGTGGTGCTCTCGCTGCAGACCTCGGGGCCGATGCTGCTCGAGGCACTGAGGAGCCAGGACCAGTACCTCGCCGGCTCGTTCCTCATGTTCCTGTCGCTCCTCACGGTGATCGGCATGTTCATCTCCGATCTCCTGCTCGCCGCGCTCGATCCGCGCATCCGGCTCACGGGCAGCGTCGCGAGGTGAGCTCGGTCGAACATTACGTCTCGCGCGACCCGTTCGATCCGTACGCGACCGAGACGCTGACGCCCGAGCAGGAGCGCTTCTACCGCGCCTCGCAGTGGCAGATCATGTGGTGGAAGTTCCGGCGCCACCGCATCGCGCTCGCCGCGGGCATCGTGCTCGCCGCCTTCTACGCCTCGATCCTGGTGAGCGAGTTCATCGCGCCGTACAACCTGCAGACGCGCGACACCCACCACATCTACGCGCCGCCGCAGCGGATCCATTTGTTCCACGACGGCAGCCTGCTCGGGCCTTTCGTCTACGGCTACCGCATGGAGCTCGACCTCGAGCGGCTCAAGCGCGAGTACACCGACGACCCGGGCAAGATCTACCGGCTGCGCTTCTTCTGCCTGGGCGACGAGTACCGGTTCTGGCAGCTCGTCGAAGGCCGCTTCCACTTCGTCTGCCCGGCCGAGGGCGGCACGCTCTACGTGCTGGGCACCGACCGCCTCGGGCGCGATCTCTTTTCCAGGATCGTCTACGGCACGCGCATCTCGCTCACCGTGGGCCTCTTCGGCATCGCCGTGAGCTTCCTCATCGGCCTCACGCTCGGCGGCATCTCGGGCTACTACGGCGGCTGGATCGACAACGTGATCCAGCGCTTCATCGAGATGGTGCGCTCCTTCCCCGAGCTGCCGCTGTGGATGGCGCT
>DASXRW010000085.1:0-4768 GCA_036506355.1 Burkholderiales bacterium | reverse complement strand
CGAATTCGGGGACGGAGCCCGAACCAATCCCGGGACGGAGCCCCAACCGCCCTCGATCGCCTGCTGCGGTAGTTCGGGCTCCGTCCCCGAATTCTTATCACCCGCCGCTGACGGTGACGCGGCGGGCGCTGCTCAAGGGTGGCAGCGACGTCGAATTCCGGCGCCTGATCTATCGCCTGCTGCTCGTCGAGGAACGGCTGCGGCGCGCGCGCGATTTCCTCGGCAAGCGCGCCGGGCTCAGCGGGCCGCAGTACACGATGCTCATCACTGTCGCGTACCTGCAGGGCGCCACCGGCATCAGCGTGCAGTCGCTCGCGCGCAACCTGCGCGTCACGAGCGCCTTCATCACGGCGGAATCGCGGCGCCTCCTCGAGCGGGGGCTCCTCGCCAAGCGCACCAACCCGCATGACTCGCGCAGCACGCTGCTGAGCGTCACCGCCGCCGGCCGGCGCCGCATCGAGCGCCTGGTGCCGGAGCTGCGCACCATCAACAACGCGTTCTTCGCGCAGGTCAGCGCGCGCTCGTTCGCGCACGCCATGCAATTCCTGGAGCAGCTCATTGCGGGGTCCGAACGCGTGATGCTGCACATCGCCAAGCATGCTTGAGCAGCAGCTCGTCAACGGCCTGATGCTGGGGAGCGTCTACGCGCTGATCGCCGTGGCGTTCACGCTTGCGATCGGCGTATTGAACTTCCTCAACTTCAGCATCCCCGGACTCTTCATGGTCGCGGGCATGCTGACCTGGTATCTCTTGCGCGCGCACATCGCCTGGCCCATCGCCGCGCTGCTCGCCATCGGCTCCGGCGGCCTCCTCGGCCTGCTGGTCGAGCGCTTCACCTATCGCCTGATGGCGCGCTCGGCGCACTTCGTGCCGCTCGTGACCTCGATGGCCTTTCTCATCCTGCTCGAGAACCTGGTGCTGATCGCCTGGGGGTCCGACCTGCAGCGCGTGCAAGTCCCGTTCGAGACGGTGAGCTGGCGCGTCGGCCCGACCGTGATCGCCGTGCCGCAGCTCATCGGCCTCGCGTGCGCCGTGCTCGCAGTGGCTTGCCTGGACATCCTGCTGAAAAAAACCAGGGTGGGGCGCGGGCTGCGCACCATCGCCGAGGACGCCGAGACCGCGGCGCTGCTCGGCGTGCCGGTGGCGCGCGTCGTGCCGGTGGTCTTCGTGGTCGGCGGCCTGTTCACGGCGCTGGGCGGGGTCTTGTTCGCGCTGAACTACCAGCAGGCGAGCCCGTTCATGGGCGAGGAGATCGCGCTGAAGGGCATCGCCGCGATGGTGGTCGGCGGCATGGGCAACATCTGGGGCGCGATCTTGGGCGGGCTCCTGATCGGCATCGTCGAGACCTTCTCCATCACCTGGTTCGGCGCACGCACCGTGGATATCGGCGTCTATGGGCTGCTGCTCGCCATCCTTTTCGTGCGGCCCACCGGGATCCTGGGCGGCGCCCTGCGCGAGCAAAGGATGTAGATGCGCGAAACCAATAAATCAGGGACAGACCACGTTTTCTCTTCAAAACCCCCCGGCGCTTCGCGCCACCCCCCTTATCAGGGGGGCAAAACGTGAGCGGGTATCTCGAGAGCGTGCTGGTCCTGCTCGCCATCAACACGATCCTTGCCTACGCCGCCTTTCTGCCGATGGTCGCCGGGCAGCTCAATCTCGGCGTCGCCGCGTTCGTCGCGATCGGCGCATACAGCGCGGGCTACCTGTCGCAGACCTACGGCCTGCATCCGGTGCTCGCTGCCCTGGCCGCGATTTTCATCTGTGCGTTTCTGGGATGGCTGGTCGCCTTTCCCATCCTGCGCACGCGCGGCATCTATCTCGCGCTCGCCACCTTCGCGCTCAACCAGGTGGTGCAGGGCACGATCCTCAATCTCAACGTCGTCGGCGGGGCCTCGGGCTATCCGGTGCCGGCGCACATCGGCTTCCCGGTCGTCGCCACGTTCGCGGTGCTGGTCGTCGTGGCAATGGTCGCGCTCTTCCATACTCGCTTCGGCATCAGCTTCATCGCCGTGAGCGACGACGAGCGCGCGGCCGACCTGATGGGCCTCTCGGTGCGCGGCCTGCAGAGCGCGGCCTTCACCGCCGGCGCGGCGCTCGCCGGCCTCGGCGGCGCGCTCTATGCGCATCACTTCAATTACATCGAAGCCCAGAACTACGGCGTGCTCTTCTCCATCTATGTCGTCTTGTACGTGCTGCTCGGCGGCACGCAGACGGTGTACGGGCCGCTGCTCGGTGCGGCGGTATTTACGCTCCTGCCCGAGCTCTTACGGGGCAGCGCCGCCTGGCGCTACGTGATCTTCGCCTGCCTGATCATCGCCATCATGTCGCTGCGCCCGCAGGGCGTCCTGCTGAGGAAGTCATGGTTCTCGAGCTGAGAAATCTCTCCAAGAGTTTCGGCGGCCTGAAGGTCGTCGACCAGCTCTCCTTCAGCGTGGCGCGCGGCGAGCGCCTCGCGCTCATCGGGCCGAATGGCGCGGGCAAGACCACCGTGTTCAATCTGATCACCGGCGTGTACGCGCCCGATGCCGGCAGCGTCCTGCTGGAGGGAAGCGACATCACGGCGCTGCCGTCGCGCTTGCGCATCCGGCGCGGCCTCGCGCGCACGTTCCAGAACATCCGGCTGATGCCGCACCTCACCGTGCTCGAGAACGTGATGATCGCGCAGTACGCGCGCTCGCCGGGTGTCGCGGCGCTGCTGCAGCCGGTGGGCTTCGGGCGCGCGAATCGCTGGCGCGAGGAGGCGCAAGCGGCGCTCGGCGAAGCGGGCTTGCAAAGCCATGCCAACCAGATGGCGGGCGGCTTGCCCTATGGCATCCAGAAGCGCATCGAGCTCGTCCGCGCGCTCGCTGCCGCGCCGCGCGTGCTGCTGCTCGACGAGCCCGCCGCCGGCCTCAATCCCGCGGAGACCGAGGCGCTGCACCTCGCGCTCCAGGCGATCGCCGCGCGCGGCATCACGCTCGTGGTGGTCGAGCACGACATGCAGTTCGTCGGCCGGCTCTGCCAGCGCGTGGTGGTGCTCAACTTCGGCGTGAAGATCGCCGAGTGCGCGGTGGCCGAGATCCATGCCAACCGGCAGGTGCGCGAAGCCTATCTGGGAACCGATGAGCTCGCTGCTTAGCGTCGAGTCGCTCTCGGTGCGCTATGGCCGCGTGCACGCGGTGCGCGGCGCGAGCGTAACCGTCGGCGAAGGCGAGATCGTCGCCGTGCTGGGCGCGAACGGCGCGGGCAAGTCATCGCTGCTCAAGGGGATCCTCGGCCTCGTGCCGCTCGACCAGGGCGCCGTGCGCTTCGGCGCCAAAGACCTGGCCGGCACGTCGCCCGCGCGGCGCATCGCCGCCGGCATGGTGCTGGTGCCCGAAGGCCGGCGCATCGTGATGAGCCTCACGGTGCAGGAGAACCTGCTGATGGGCGCCTACCTGCGCCGCGACGCGCCGGCCGTGCGCAAGGAGATGGACGCCCTGTACGCCCGGTTTCCGAATCTCGCTGCGCGGCGCGCATTGCCGGCATCGGTGCTCTCGGGCGGCGAGCAGCAGATGCTCGCCATAGCGCGCGGGATTCTTGCGCGTCCCAAGCTGATGCTGCTCGACGAACCCTCGCTCGGCCTGAGCCCGCTCTTGGTACAGGAGCTGTTCCGGCTGCTGGCCGAGCTCAATCGCGAGGGGCTCGCGCTTCTCCTGGTGGAGCAGAACACGCGGCAGGCGCTGCGCCTTTGCACGCGCGCCTACGTGATGGAACTTGGTGCTATCGTCATGCAAGACCGGCCACGGGCGCTGCTCGATGACGAGCGCCTGGTCGCCGCCTATCTAGGGGGAAGCCGATGAAACTGAAGACGCTGCTCACCGTCGTACTGGTTGCCGGCGCCGCGCCGGCGTTCGCGCAGAACGAGCTCGTGCTGGGGTATCTCACGGCAGAGACGGGGCCGTTCGTCAGCCTGTCGCGCACCAACGAGCTGGCCGCGCGCATCGCGGTCGACGAGATCAACGCCGCGGGCGGCGTGAACGGCAGGAAGCTGCGTTACATCACCTTCGACACCGCCGGCAATCCCGGGCAGACCGTGGTCGGCCTGCGCAAGCTGGCGGAAGACGACAAGGTGCTCGCGATCATCGGGCCTTTCAGCTCGGGGCAGGTTCAGGTCGCCGCGCCCGCTGCCGACCGCACGGGCGTGGTGATCATGGCGATGGCCTCCTCCGCGCCGAAGCTCGTGGCAAACTTCAAGTACGCGTTCCGCAACACGTCGGATGAGGGCTACATGTTCGACAAGGTGATGCGCACGCTCAAGAGCAAGGGCTACCCGATCGCGACCGGCGCGGTGGCCTACGCCAACGACGACACCATCTCGCGCGTGATGGGCGAGAAGGTGCTGCCGGGGCTCATGCAGAAGAACGGCGTGCAGCTCAAGGGCTCGGTTGACTTCAAGCTCGGTGCCTTCGACTTCTCGGCGCAGGTCGCGCAGCTGAAGGCGAATCCCACCGATCTCGTCGGGGTCGGCGCGCCGCCCGAGGCGGCGATCAAGCTCGCGCAGGAGCTGCGCCGCCAGGGCCACAACGGACGCCTGGTGGCCGGCTCGACCATCAACGACCCGGACCTGCCCGATCGCATCGGCGCCGCCGGCAACGGCAGCGTTGTGCCCTCCGCGTTCTTCGGCGATCTCAACGAGCGCACGCGAAAATTCTCGGCGGAATTCGCGAAGCGCGCCAAGGCGGCGAGCATGGAGCGCAGCATCGCCGGCCAGTTCGACGCGGCGACCTACGACATCGTGCAGTAC
>DASXRW010000084.1:0-2310 GCA_036506355.1 Burkholderiales bacterium | reverse complement strand
GAGCGTCGCGCTCGGCCATCCGTTCGCCGCCACCGGCGCGCGCATCGTCGCCACGCTGGCCAAGCAATTGGCGGAGCGAGGCTCCGGGCGCGGCCTCATCTCCATCTGCGCCGCCGGCGGCATGGGCGTCACCGCCATCCTCGAGCGTTAGAGGCTCAGAACCGAAAGAACACGCCGAGCGAAACCAGGTCGCCGCCGCCGCTCGCCTCGTAGTGCTGCCACTCGGCGCGCACGCCGAAGACTTCGGTGATCGTGAAGCGCACGCCCGCCCCGTACGTCAGGCCGGTCTGCGTATCGCCGACGAAACCACCCAGCTTTCCGAAAAGCGCGACTCGTTCGCTGAGCGGCGCCAGACCGACTGCCGTGAGCTCGAACGCGGTGCCGCCGTCTCGTTCGCCCGTCAGGACTGCGCCTTCGACGCCGAAGTGCCGATTGAAGTCGTAGCCCCCGAAGATTCGCAAGGTGGCGAGGTCCTTGCAGCGGCGAGTTAGATCCTCCTCGCAGACCTCGGCGAGCCCGGTGCCGAGCGACGCGCCGATATAGCCCGGCTTCGGCTCGTCGCCCCATGCCACGCATGGCGCGGCGAGCATGGCGATGGCACTGAGCAGGGCGCCAAGCGCTTTCGTTTTCATCGGCAGTTCTCCCGGTCCCAGCTTCGCACTTCGGCCGGGCTTTGCCTATCCCATGCCTTGGCGAGGCGTGAAACTAGAAGTTGAGGTCGAGGCCGAGCATCGGCCCCGAAAGCCGCGCGCTCACTTCGGAGCCGCCGAGGTGCGTCGCGTCGATCGCCCAGAACGAATAGCCGGCGCGCAGCGCGGCGTGGCGTCCGAGCGCCTGCACCAGCGCGAGCTCGGCGCGATTGATCTCGGTCTCCTCGAAGAAGCCGCCGCTGCGGAAGAAGCTCAGGCGCGCCTGTGCGCTCGTGCCGGGTTGCACGCGCCACAGCAAGCCCGCGCCGAAGAGCACGCCGAGCGAACCATCGGTGTTGGCGCCGCGGCGGCCGGCGGAGGAGACGGCGAAGACGAGCTGGCTGTAGCTGAGGCCGAGCAGGACTTCGAAGCCCACCTTCTGGCTCGCGCCGAAGAACCGCTGGCGCAATGCGCCGTCGAGCATCGCCGCCTTCACTTCGTTGGTGGTCTCGCGCGGGCCGCTGAAAGACTGGTCGCCCATGTCGATGCGCTGGCCCGCGGACAGCGACTGCTGGCTCTTGCCGCTGGCGTAGGAAACGCCGAGCTCGAGGGCGCCGCCCGGCTGCGGGTCCGACAGCGTTTCGCCTCGCGCGCCGATGCTGATGCGTGCGCTCGGCACGAACACGCGGTGATCGCCGATGTCGATCGCCGTGCCGGTGGAAGTGCAGCCGACGATGAAAAGCGCTGTACAGCAGACCAGAGCGCTCGACATGGCGCGCCCATGTTCGCAGCTTCGGCGAGCCGTTGGCCATCCCATGATCTGGCGACCATGAATGCGGGATTTCCTCTTGCCGCGTCGCCTCATACGCTGGTCGCGCAATTCTCAACCACAGGGAGGCTTCGATGAAAGCGAACACCAGGACCATCAGCGCGATTGCGGCGGCGCTCCTCGCGCTGCCTGCCGCAGCGCAGGACGCGGGCTTCTATCTCGGCGCGTCGGTGGGCCAGAGCAAGGCGGGCGATAGCTGCACCGGCATGCCGTCGGGCGTGAGCTGCGACGACAAGGCGACCACCTGGAAGCTGATCGGCGGCTATCGGTTCAACCGCTATATCGGCGCCGAGCTCGGCTATTCGCCGGACCTGGCGAAGGCGAGCGCGAGCGGCTTCGGCATCACCGCCGATGTGAAGGTGAGCGCGTGGGAGCTGGTCGCGGTCCCGGTCTATCCGCTGGGCGACTTCTCGCTGTACGGCAAGCTCGGCTTCTACGCCGCGAAGACCGAGGGCCGCTCGAACGTCGGCGTCAGCGCCGACGATTCGAATACGGATTTCACCTTCGGCTTCGGCGCCGGCTATCGCTTCAACCGCAACTTCGGCGTGCGGGCGGAGTGGCAGCGCTACAGCAAGGTCGGCGGCGATAACAACGGCAAGGCCGACATCGACGCGCTCAACTTGGGCGTGCTGTATCAGTTCTAAAAAGCGTCGCCGCGCGCGGACGTCGATGAGAGTCGACACGCGCGCGGCATACGTCACGCGGCGGCGTCGCTTTGCCCCGGCACTCGGGCGCATGTCACGCGCATGACACGCTTGGTCCTGTCGGACGAGTGACCGCGCGCCGACAAATTGGACACTGAGGCCGCTCGCGCTACTGGGAAGGCGGCTACTGGCACGGGCCGTGCAGTAG
>DASXRW010000083.1:0-1814 GCA_036506355.1 Burkholderiales bacterium | reverse complement strand
ACGCTCTGCGCCGGGAGCGACGGGTGCACCGCCAGCACGAGCGCGATGTCGCTCACCATCGCGACGGGCGCAAAGTCGCGCACCGGATCGAACGGGATGCGCGCCACCACCGGCAGCATGACGATCTCGGAGGCCGAGCCGAGGAGCAGCGTGTAGCCGTCGGGCGCGGCCTTCGCTGCGGCTTCGGCGCCTATGGCGCCGCCGGCGCCGGTGCGGTTCTCCACCACGATCTGCTGCTTGAGCCTCTCCGACAGACCGGCGGCGACGATGCGCGCCGTGACGTCCGAGGCTCCGCCGGCCGCATACGGCACGATCATGCGCACCGGATGGGTCGGATAGCTTTGCGCTGCCGCCGCGCCCATCGCGATGAGCAGCAGCAACGCGAAGCTCAGTCGATTCTTATGCCGTTCTTGCGTACGACATTGGCCCACTTGTCGATCTCCCCCTTCAGATAACCGGCGTACTCGCCGGGCGAAAGCATTTGCACCTCGATCGCCTGTTTCGCCAGCTGCTCGACCAACTCGCGGTTCGCGGCCACGCGCCTGAGCTCGCTCTTCAAGCGCTCGGCGACCTCGGGGGGCGCTCGCGCCGGCAGGAGCAGCGTGTACCAGGACGGCACGTCGACATCGCCGATGCCGCTCTCGACGAGCGTCGGCAGCTCGGGCGCGAGCGGCGAGCGCTGCGGGCTCGTGACGGCGAGCGCGACGAGCCGGTTGGCACGCACATAGGAAAGCGAGGAGGCAATCGAGCCGAACAGCACCTGCGCTTCGCCGGCCAGCACCGCAGTCGTGGCGGGCCCCGCTCCCTTGTACGGCACGTGCACTATCTCGACGCCGGTCGCGTTCTTGAAGAGCTCGGTGACCAGGTGCAGGTTCGCGCCCTGGCCGCTGGAGGCATAGTTGAGCTTGCCCGGCTGGCGCTTCGCCAGCGCGATCAGCTCCTGAACCGTGCGCACCTGCAGCGCCGGGTTGACGACCAGGATGTGATACGACTTGGCGAGGAGATCGAGCGGCGTGAAATCGGCCGCCGGGTCGTACGGCACTCTTACGAGCGCCGGCGACAACGCGAGCGGACCGATGAAGCCGAGCAGGATGGTGTAACCGTCGGGAGCGCTCTTCGCGACGATATCGGTGGCGGTGATGCCCGAAGCGCCCGGGCGGTTGTCGACCACCACCTGCTGGCCGAGCCCGGTGCCGAGATACGTCGATATCAGCCGCGCGAGCAGATCGTTGCCGCCGCCGGGCGCAAACGGCACGATGAGACGCAGCGGCTTGGTGGGGTAGTCGGCTCCCGCCGCACTGCACGAAAGCACGGCCGCGAACGCGATTCCCAAAAAGCGGCGGAGCGTCTCAAAAATCATATATGTTCCATTTTTATACGAGGCACCCGGAGGCGTAAACCGATATGGCGAACCCGGATCTGCGGGACTGGCTGGCGCAGATGGAGGCCGCGGGCGAGCTGCAGAAGGTGAGCGGCGCGAACCGCGAGGAGGAGATCGGCGGCATCGTCGATATCTACCAGCGCGCGGCCAACAACAAGGCGGTGCTGTTCGACGACATCCCCGGCTTTGCGCGCGGCTATCGCGTCGCCGCCAACATCCTCACCGGCGTGAAGCGCATCGCGCTCACAATGGGCATGCCGCCCGAGTCGACCGAGATCGACCTCGTCAACTACTGGCGCCGCTATCTCACCGAGGCGAAATCGATCCCGCCGGCGACGGTGAAGAGCGGGCCGATCCTCGAGCACGTGTATTCCGGAGCCGAGGTCAACCTCGGCAAGATCCCGGTGCCGAAGTGGCACGAGCTCGACGGCGG
>DASXRW010000082.1:0-9532 GCA_036506355.1 Burkholderiales bacterium | reverse complement strand
TTCATCGGGCTCTTCGTGGTGAACCATGCATTCGCCGCAACGGGCTTGAGCGCCGCGGCGGTGCGGGCCCTCGCCGACGCCGGGCTGCCGCTCGCGCAGCCGGCGCCGCTCTTTGCCACCACGTTCGTGCTCTCGAACGTCGTGTCCAACGTGCCCGCGGTGATGCTGCTGCTGCCGGCGGCGACGCAGTCGTTCTCGGGGCCGATGCTCGCGCTCGTGAGCACGCTTGCCGGCAACCTGCTCATCGTCGGCTCGATCGCCAACATCATCGTGGTCGACGCCGCCAGGCGCCGCGGCATCCTCATCGACTGGCGGCAGCATGCGCGCACCGGCGTACCGGTTACCGTCGCTACACTCGCCATCACGGCGGGCTGGTTTATGCTGAGGGCATGACCAGCCTCGTCCTCGCCACCGCGCTCTTTCTCGCCACGCACTTCGTCGCCAGCACGCCGCTCAGGCCAAAGCTGGTCGCCGCCATGGGCGAGTGGCCCTATCGCGGCGTCTATTCGGCGGTCGCCTTGATCACGTTCGGCTGGATGATCTGGGCCTACGTCCATACGGCGCGCGAGCCGTTGTGGGCCGGGCTGCGCTTCCTTCCCGTGCTGGTAATGCCCTTCGCGTTCATCCTCATCGCCTGCGGCTACTTCCGCAATCCGACCATGGTGGGCGCGGACGCGCTGCTGAAAAGCGAAGACCCGGCGCGCGGCATGATCCGCATCACGCGCCACCCGATCATGTGGGGCCTGATGCTCTGGGCGGCGGCGCACGTGCTGGCGCGGGGCGAGCTGAAGGCGCTGGTGTTCTTCGGCAGCTTCCTCGTCCTCGCGGCGCTCGGCACGCTGGCGATGGACCGCCGCAAGCGCGCGAACCCGGACTGGGCGCGCTTCGCCGCCGTCACGTCGCATGTGCCCTTCGTCGCGATCGCTCAGGGCCGCAACCGCGTCGTCTGGAGCGAGATCGGCTGGAAGCGGCCGCTCATCGGACTGGTCGCGTTCGCAGCGTTCTTCGCCGCGCATCCCTGGCTCTTCGGCGCACGGCCTTACTGATGAAGCGCATCCTGAAATGGCTGGCGATCGCCATCGGTGTGGTGGTGGGAGTCCCGCTCGCGCTGCTGCTCCTCGTCAACCTGCGCGACGAGGCGCTGCTGCCGGAGGCGGTGGCCTACATGCGCAACGATGCCGCGAGCCTGCCCGATGAGCAGAACGCGTTCTATTACGTGCT
The DNA here is from genome assembly GCA_036506355.1 of Burkholderiales bacterium. Taxonomy (GTDB): domain Bacteria; phylum Pseudomonadota; class Gammaproteobacteria; order Burkholderiales; family SG8-39; genus SCGC-AG-212-J23. The sequence continues at coordinate 8,311 of DASXRW010000082.1, read as the reverse complement.
CGGCTTCGGCGCGCCGCTCGCCGACGAGCCGCACAAGGCCGGAAGAACCTGGCTCGCGGCGGTGAACCAGACGCAGGAGCAGCTCTTGCGCGGCGCGCAGGCGACCTGGCCGGCGCAGCCGGAGGGCTTCCCCAAGATCGCTACCACGTGCTCGCCGGACCGCGAATCGTGCATCCGCTGGCTGAAGGAGAAGAAACCCGAGGCGCGCAAGCTGGTCGAGGACAACCGGCAGGCCATCGGGCGCTATCGCGGCGTGCACGCGTATCCGGGATATCGCGACATGACGGACGCGCGCCTTTTCTCGTATCCGCTGCCGTCCTTCTCGCCGCTGGCGAGCGCGCAGCGCCTGTATCTTCTCGACATCGCGCAGCGCTTCGAGCGCGGCGAGCTCGAGGCGGCGCTCGCGGCGCTGCGCGAGGAGATCGCCCTCGCGCGCCGCATGATGGCCGGCTCGCGCTCGCTCTTGCAGAAAATGCTCGCGACGGCGCAGCTCGTGCGCACGACGCTGTTCGCCTCCGACGTACTCACGGCGCACCGCGCACGCATCGGCGCGAAGGCGGCAACGCTCGCCGAGGCTTTGCGCCCGCTCAGCGCCGAGGAGCGCGGCCTCGCGCCCGCGTTGCGCAGCGAGTTCGCCATGGCGGCCTCGGCGACCGATCCCGCGCGCTGGCGCGGCGAGGATTTCGGCATCGGCATCGACACGATGCTCGCGCGACCCTTCTATCAGCATCACGCTTCGGTGAACCTGGTCTATGCGTTCAACCGCGCGTGGCGCGAGGTCGACAACGCGCCGGCCACCGAGCTCGACGCGGCGTTCGCCAAGGCAAAGGCGGCGCAACCGCAGTTCTCCGTCTGGGACCTCGCCTATAACCCGGTCGGCAAGGTGCTGGTGTTCATCAATGCGTTCCAGCCCGCGGGCTACTTCGAGCGCATGCACGACGCCGATGCCCTGGTGCGCCTGGTTGCGCTGCAGGCGAGAATCGTCGCAAAGAACGTCAAGCCGGATGCGATCGAGAGCATCAACCCATATACCGGCAAGCCCTACGGCTGGGACGCGAAAACGCGGCAGCTGTACTTCGAGCCGCGCGGCAGCTATCTGAAGGAGCGCAAGATCGGCGGCGCGGCGAATCGCGTCGCCGTCACGATCTGAGCTTTCGCTGCACCCGCTGATCGAACTTCGCGACGTTCACCACCACGCGCTCGTGCGTCCCGTCGCCGATCAGCTCGCGCTCGTCGCGCGCTTCCAGCTTGAAGGCGATCGTCCGCCCATCGACTCGTTCGACGGTGGCAAAGGCGGTGACGCGCATGCCGACCGGGGTGGCGGCGATGTGGCGGACGTGCAGCACGGTGCCGAGGCTCTGGTGACCCGGCGGCAGGAGGTGCTCGACCGCCGCCAGCGCAGCGGCTTCGAACAGGTTGATCATCACCGGTGTGGCGAGCACGTGGATCGCGCCGCTGCCGACGCGCGGCGCGGTGTGCTCTTCAGCGACGATCAAGCTGGCTTCGCCCCGCAAACCGGGGCGAAGCCCCGGCAAGTTCACTGCGTCTGCGCGTCGTGCTTCTCGCGGCGGATTTTCCGGCTCTCGCGGTTCTCGCTCTTCTGGATGCGGCGCTGCTCGCGCGGACCGACTTTGCCGTCGGCGCCGGCGCGCGCTTCGAGCCGCGAGTCGCGCGCCTGGCCGCGCTCGAGCTTCGCCGCCTCGCGCGTGGTGAGGCTGCCGGACTTCACGCCCTGCTCGATGCGCGCCTGCTGGTTGGCGTTGCGCTGGACGTCGGCCTGCATGCGCTGCGAGGAGGCCGAATTCGGATTGCCGGTCTGCGCGTCGTGCTTCTCGCGGTAGATGTCGCGGCTGACGCGGTTCTGCTCGCGCGCAAGGCGCGCTTTCTCGGCCGGGCTCAGCTTGCCGTCCTGCATGGCGCGCGCCTGGTCGCGCTCGACGCGCGCTTCTTCGCGCTCGAGGCGCGCGGCTTCGCGCGTCGTGAGCTGCCCGGATTTCAGGCCCTGCTCGATGCGTTGCTGCTGGTTGACGTCGCGCTGCACGGTGCCGGCCTGCGCGAACGCCGCGCTGCAGAAAGCCAAGCCGAGCGCGGCGGCGATTGCGGCGGATGTGAATTTCATGAGCTGCTCCTGAGTGGGGTGGAGCCTATTCAACGCGGCTCCCCGCAGCGCGGTCTACCGCACTTGGTAACAACTTGTATCATCAGTGGAATGTCGCCTGCACGCGTCATCATCGTCGGCTGCGGCTTCGGCGGCCTGTGGGCGGCGCAGGCGCTCGCGCGCGGGCCGGTCGAGGTCACCGTGGTCGACCGCACGAACCACCATCTTTTCACACCGCTCCTCTACCAGGTCGCGACGGCAGGGCTCTCGGCGCCCTCGGTCGCCGGGCCGATCCGGCACATCCTCGCCGATCAACGCAACACCACGGTGCTCTTCGGCGAGGTGCGCGCGGTGGACCTCGCCAGGCGCGTGGTGCGCCTCGAGAACGGCGATGAGCTCGGCTACGACTATCTGATCGTCGCCGCCGGCACCACGCACAGCTATTTCGGGCACGACGAATGGGCGCCGTTCGCGCCCGGCCTGAAGACACTCGAGGATGCGCTCGAGATCCGCCGTCGCGTGCTGCTCGCGTTCGAGCGCGCCGAGCGCGAGTCCGATCCGGTGCGCCGCGGCGCGTGGCTGACCTTCGTCGTGGTCGGCGGCGGCGCGACCGGCGTCGAGCTCGCGGGCACCTTCGCCGAGATCGCGCGGCACACGCTGCGGGGCGAATTCCGCCGGATCGATCCGCACAGCGCGCGCGTCATGCTCGTGGAAGGCGCCAACCGCGTGCTGCCGCCGTATCCCGCCGATCTCTCGGCGAAGGCGCAGCTTCAGCTCGAGCGCCTGGGCGTCACCGTGTGGCCCGGCCGCATGGTGACGGCCATCGATGCCGACGGCGTATCGCTCGGCGCCGAGCGCATCGCGTGCAAAACCGTCATCTGGGCCGCAGGTGTCGCGGCTTCGCCGCTCGGTGCATCGCTTGGCGCGCCGCTCGATCGGGCAGGCCGCGTGAAGGTGGAGCCGGACCTATCGGTTCCCGGCCATCCCGAGGTATTCGTCGCCGGCGACCTCGCCTCGGTCGACGCGGTGCCCGGAATCGCGCCGGCGGCGAAACAGATGGGGCGGCATGCGGCGAAGAATGTGCTGCAGCTCATCGCCGGCCGCCCTAGCGTCAAATTCAGATACCGCGACTACGGCCAGCTCGCGACCATCGGCCGCAACGCCGCGGTCGCGGTGATCGGACGGGTCAAGCTATCCGGCTTTCTCGCCTGGCTGGTGTGGCTCGTCGCGCACATCTACTTCCTGATCAACTTCCGCAACCGCGTGGTGGTGATGCTCGACTGGGGGTGGGCGTACTTCACCTACCAGCGCTACGCGCGGATCATCATCCGCGGCATGAAGAGTCAGTGACGTCTACTTGACGTCGATGACCCCTTTCATACTCGGGTGCAGGCCGCAGATGTAGTTGTACTCGCCCGCCTTGTCGAAGGTGAGCGAGGCGCGCTGCCCGCGCAGGATCACCGCGGTCTTCGGGCCGTTCACCACGCTGATCTGGTGCGGCGAGTCGTCGCTGTTCAAGAAGCTGAGCGCTCTTCCGACGCTCGCCGAGATCTTGCCGGGCAGGAAGGAGAAGGTGGCGATGTTGATGTCGCCCTTGATCCCTTTCACCAGCGTCTGCGTGCCGGGGAAGCTATTGTTCAGCTTGGCGAGCGAGATGACGAAATCCTGCTTGGCGTGCGGCAGGTGGCAGGTGAAGCAGGCCTTGTTGTTGGCGTTGGCTTTCGGATTGGGCTGGCCGCCGGCGGTGAACGCGGCGTATTCCCACTCGCCGTTGCGCGGCCAGTCGGCCGGGTAGTCGGTTCCCCAGCCGGCGCGCTTCTCCATCACCGCGTGGGCGATGATGTCCTTCTTGATGAAGCGGCCGTCGGCTCCCTTGAGCGGCACGCCGTTCGCGTCCTGCTCGACGCTCCATTGCACTAGCGTCAGCACGGTACCGTAAGGAATCGGCTTGCCCTTGCGCACCGCCTCGACCGCTGCCGCGGGCGCGTAGAGCTCGCGGTACTGCTTGGCGTCGGGGCGGTCGAGCGTCTGGTACAGCACGCCCCGCAGGTAATCGGACGGAAACTGGATCTTCTCGGGTCCGGCCGCGGCACAGCTTGCAAACGCGGCGAGCGCCGCGCCGAACGTTGCATTCCACTGGCTCATTTCTTCTCCTCCCCCTGGTCTTCGTCCCACAGCCAAGCCGCGCCGCGCACGCCGCTCGAATCGCCGTGGACATTGCGCACCAGGCGAGTCGCCACGTGATCGGAAAACACGTGGCGCACCCAGCGGCGCGGCACTTCAGTGTACAGGCGTTCGATGTTGGACATTCCGCCGCCGAGCACGATGACGTCGGGGTCGAGCAGGTTGATCACGCCGGCGAGCGCGCGGGCGAGGCGCTGGATGTAGCGGTCGAGCGCTTCGCCGTCCAGCGCCACGATCTCCCTGGCGGTGAGCTTTTCCTGCGTCAGCTGCGCATGATCGCGCTCGAGCCCGGGACCCGAGAGATAGGTCTCGATGCAGCCGGCGCGCCCGCAATAGCAGGCCGGCAGCGGCAGGTCCGCCGCCGCGGGCAGCGGCAGCGGGTTGTGTCCCCATTCGCCGGCGATCGCGTTGCGGCCGACAAGCACCTTCCGCTCGACCACGATGCCGGCGCCGACGCCGGTGCCGAGAATCGCGCCGAACACCACGTGCGCGCCCTGCCCGGCGCCATCGATCGCCTCGGAAAGTGCGAAGCAATTAGCGTCGTTGTCGAGGCGCACTTCGCGCCCGAGCGCGCGCTCGAGGTCCTGCTTGAGCGGTCTTCCGATGAGCCAGGTCGAGTTGGCGTTTTTCACCAATCCCGTGACGCGCGACAGCGCCCCAGGGATGCCGACGCCGACCGTGCCGGGACCGATCTCTTTCACCAGGCTGACCACGGCGTCCAGCGTCGCGGCGTAGTCGCCGCGCGGGGTCAGCACGCGCTTGCGGAAGACTTCACGCCCTTTCGGGTCGAGCGCCAGCGCCTCGATCTTGGTGCCGCCGAGATCAACCCCGATTCTCATGGCTCATGCTCATGGGCCGGCTGGAGCATCGTCGAGGAATTATTCCATTGCGGGCATAGGTCTAGCGGACCCCTCGGCGCCCCCCATGGCCGGTGGCTGCTCGGCGCCTTTTGCGCCTACCCTGCTCGGCATGCTGCATAAGGGCGTGGCGCAGGTTCCCGAGCTCGCTTCGCGGACTTCGCTCGTCCCGGGGGATGGCGCCCCTGGCAGCGAGATCGCCGTCCAATTCCTCACCTCGTCGGACGAATTCGCGCGCCTCGCGCCCGAATGGAACCGCATCCACGCGCAGGCCACGGCGGCGAGCGTGTTCAATTCCTGGCTGTTTCAATACCAGTGGTGGCAGGTCTACGGCGCCGGGCAGCCGCTGCGCATCCTGGTCGCGCTCGAGCGCGGCGAGACGGTCGGCATCCTCGCGCTCTATATCCAGAAGCTCACCGTGCTCGGCGTGCCGGTGCGCGTCCTGCGCTTCGTCGGCGCCGGCGCCGACACGCATCCCGACGACCTCGGGCCGGTGCTCGCACCCGGCTGCGAGGAAGCGGTAGCCCGCAAGCTCGCGCGCGCCGCGCTGCGCCTTTCGGGCGCCGACGTCCTCGTGCTGAGCGACATCGATCCGCAGTCGGTGTTCGCGCCCGCGCTCGAGCAGGCGGCGCACGAGGCGCGCCGCGCGAGCCTAAGCGAAGTGTCGGAGCGCATCGCGTACGTGGAGCTGCCGCGCTCGTGGCCCGAGTTTCTGCAGTCGCTTTCCTCCGATCGCCGCACGCGGCTCAAGAGCTCGCGCAAGAAGGCCGCGGCGGCGCACCGGCTGCGCTTTTTCGTCTGGGACGACTCGGCGGGCCTCGACGCGGCGGTCGATCGCCTCACCGAGTTGCACCGCAGCCGCTGGCGGGAAGCGGGCGGCAGCGGGTCGTTCGCCACGCGCGAGTACGTCGAATTCCACCGCCGCACCATCAAGGCCGCCTTCCCGCGCGGCTGGCTGCGGCTTTACGGCCTCGAGCTCGACGGCGAGATCGCGGCGATCACCTACTGCTACCGCTTCCGCAACCGCGTGTATCTCATGCAGGCGGGCTTCGATCCGGCAAAGGCCAAGTCCAACCCGGGCAAGGTGCTGCTCGGCTACGCACTCGAGCACGCGATCGGCGAAGGCAACGCGGTGTTCGACTTCCTCAAGGGCGAGCACCGCTACAAGGACCAGCTCGCCACCGGCTACCGCAACACGCTGGGCGTGAGGGTGTTCCGCAACACCGCGGGCGCCCTCGCCTACCGCCTGCGCAAGATCTGGCTGCCGCAGTGGAAGGCGCGCCTCTACGGAAGACCGCCGCCCAAGCTGATGACATGAACGAGTTTCTCAAGATCGACCTGCGCCGGCTCGATCCGCACCGGCCGCCGGCGCTGCTCCTCGGCGGCATCAACCTGGTGCGCGCGCTCGGCCTTGCGCGCATTCCCGTGATCGTGGCTTCCGCGGAGGCGTCCACGCCGGCCATGGCCTCGCGCTACTCGATCGGGCGCTGCCTGCTGCCGCCAAGCACGCAGCGCGAGGCGGTGATCGAGCGGCTGCTGCGCGTGGGCGAACTTCTTACCGGCGCGCTGTGCACGCGGGTGCCGCTCCTCTATGGCGACGACGATCAGCTCGGCCTGATCCAGGATCACCGCGAGGCGCTCTCGCCCTACTTCGCGTTCGTGCTGAGCGAGCCGGCGCTCGCGCGCGCGCTGCACAGCAAGCAGCTCTTCCAGGCGCTCGCCGAGCGGCGCCAGCTGCCGGTGCCGCGGCGGCTCGACTGGAGCGAGCTCGGCGAATTCGAGGCGCCGGTCCTCGTCAAGCCGAAAATGAAGACCGAGTGGGACAGCTCGGCCGTCTACTCCAGGCTCTTCGGCGGCGCCGGCAAGGCGCGCATCTTTGCCGACGGCCGCGCGGTGCTGCAGGAGCCGCTCGCGCAGGCGCTCGCCGGCGAGCTCGCCGTGCAGGAATACATTCCGGGCGATGACCGCGCGCTGTGGTCTTTCCACGGCTTCGCCGACGAGCGCGGCAAGCTCCTCGCGTGGTTCATCGGCCGCAAGATCCGGACCTATCCGGCGTTGACCGGCGACAGCTCGTACCTCGAGCTCGCGCACGACGAGGAGCTCGCAGCGCTCGGCCGCACGCTCGTGCCGCGCATCGGCCTGAAGGGCGTCTTCAAGATGGACTTCAAGCGCCATGCGGCGAGCGGCCGGTTCTACCTCCTCGAAGTCAACGCGCGCTTCAACCTGTGGCACTACCTCGGCGCGAAGGGCGGCGTGAACCTCGCGCAGGTGGCCTATGACTACGTGACGCGCGGCGCGCGCTCGGCGCCTTTGCAGACCCGCGCGCGCTACCGCTGGCTCTCTCCGCGGCTCGACTATCTTGCCTACCGCAATCTCGCCTCGCGGGGCGAGCTCTCCGCCGCCGGCTGGCTCGCCTCACTCGCGAGCTCGCGCAAGGTTTACGATCTTTTCGCCTGGACCGACCCGATGCCGTTCCTCGTCGTGCTGTGGGACGAGCTCAAGCACCTCTCGCGGCTGCGTCACCGAGTGATGCGATGGCTGTCTACGGCATCCTAGGCGACATTCACGGCAACGTGGAAGCGCTCGAGGCCGTGCTGGCGGCGCTCGATGACCGCGGCGTGCGCCGGCTTCTCTGCGTGGGCGACGTCGTCGGCTACAACGCCGACCCCGACGCTTGCATCGCGCTGTTGCGGGCGCGCGGCACGCAGGTGATCGCCGGCAACCACGACCTCATCGGCACCGGCCGGCTCGGCTTCGAGCGTTGCTCCAACAAGGCGCGCTATTCGCTCAAGCGCACGCGCCGGCGCCTCGCCTCCGAAAGCATTGCCTGGCTGAACGCGCTCCCCGCCAACCGCCTGGTCGAAGACTCGATCGCGCTGGTGCACGGCGGCGTGCGCGACGTGCAGCTCTACATGACCACGCCGCAGCACATCCGCCGCAATGCCGCACTGCTGCATGAGGATTTCCCGACCGCGCGCGCCTGCTTCTTCGGGCACAGCCACGAGCAGCGGCTCTACGAGGTCGCCGGCGAGGAGGTGCGCGAGCTGCCGATCGACGGGCTCTACCACCTGTCGCGCGACCGGCTCTACTTCATCAACGCCGGCTCGGTCGACGCACAGCGCAAGCGCGAGCACAAGCTCGCCGAATTCTCGCTCTTCGACGCAGCCACCTG
>DASXRW010000081.1:0-7842 GCA_036506355.1 Burkholderiales bacterium | reverse complement strand
CCAGGTGACCATAGGCCGAAAGGACCCTGTCGTGCCGCGGGAACACGGCGGCAATCTTGCAGTGATTGAAGATAACGTCTTCATCGGCGCGGGCGCGAAGGTGCTCGGCCCGGTGCGCATTGGCCGCGGTGCCACCGTGGGTGCGAATGCGGTCGTGACGCGCGACGTGCCTTCGCATTGCACCGTCGTCGGCGCGAACCGCATTCTCGGTTTGGATGAGCCGGCTGTCGGGGCTCGACGACGGGAGGAAGAAGACACTGTCGTGAACACGTGACATTGGCTGCGGTCCAAGGTCATGAAACGATTCCACGATGCTCGAAGCTGCAAAGGCCGCCGCGAAATCCGTGGCAGCCGCACTGCCGTACCCGCGCTCCTTCCTGGGGCTGCTGCTCACCGGCTTCACGCTGGTGATGCTGCCGCTGGTGGGCGCGCTCGTCTATTCGGCGTGGAACACCGAGCGCCTCGCCGGCCTTAGCCGCAGCGCGGTCTTCAACGCCTCGCAGGCGGCGCGCGCCAGCCGCTCGCTCGTCGACCGCATCGCCGCCATCGAGCGCGTGGCGCAGCAGATGGCGGTGCTGAACGATCCCGAGCTCGCCGTCGACTACGCGCGCATCCACCGCAGCTTCAAGCAGCTCGCCGAGGAGATCGCGCAGCTGCCGCTCGACGATTCGCAGGCTGCGGCGCTCAATCGCACGGCCGAGCAGGAGCAGAGCCTGTACGACCTGCTTACCGAGCAGCCACGCCGTAAGCTCGCCACCAAGATAGTCAGCCAGCGCATGGACGGCCTGATCGAAAGCGCGCGCGAGGTGCTCGCGATAAATAATCGGATCGTGGACCGCGAGGTGCATCGCCTGAGCCTGAAGGCCGAGCAGGTGCAGCGTGGACTCATCGTGCTCGTCTTTCTCAGCACTGCAGTCGCGCTGACCATTGCCTTGGCTTTGACGCGCTACATAGCGCGGCCGATCTCCGAGATCGACGGCGCGATCCGCCAGCTCGGCGGCGCCGATTTCTCCAGGCCGATCGCGGTGCGCGGGCCCGAGGACCTGCGCTACCTCGGCCGGCGGCTGGACTGGCTGCGACGACGGCTCGACGAATTCGAGACGCAGAAGAACCGCTTCCTGCGCCACGTCTCGCACGAGCTGAAGACGCCGCTCACGGCGCTGCGCGAAGGCGCGGAGCTGCTGCACGACGAGGTGGCGGGGCCGCTCGCGCCGCCGCAGGTGCAGGTCGTCTCGATCATGCGCGACAACAGCGTGAAGCTGCAGCGCCTGATCGAGGAGCTGCTCGACTACCAGCGCGCGCTGCACGCCGCGGCGTCGCTGGAAGTGCGGCTGGTGGAGCTCGACGAGCTGGTGCGCGAGGCGGCGCGCTCGCACGAGCTCGCGGCGCAGGCGAAAGGCCTGCGCCTGACGATCGAGGCGCAGGCGGCGACGCTCGAAGCCGATCCGCAGAAGCTGCGCTCGATCGTCGATAATCTGATTTCCAACGCGGTGAAATTCACGCCGCCCGGCGGGACCATCTCCGTGCGCGCGAGGGCACTCGCCGGCGAGGCGGTGATCGAAGTGATGGACAGCGGGCCGGGCGTGCCGGCGGAGGAGCGCGAGTCGATCTTCAACCTGTTCTTCCGCGGCCGGACGAAATCGGACCGGGGTATCAAGGGCTCGGGCCTCGGCCTCGCCATCGCCCGGGAACTGGTCGAAGCGCACGGCGGGCAAATTTCCGTGGTCGGCGGCGGGCATGGCGGTCACTTCCGCGTAACGCTGCCGCGCCGTTCGGCGCGTGCGCTGGCCGACGCCGCGTAACGACGTCCGGGCCAAAATCGCATGGTTTTTCGAGGAGATAAGGGTAAATACGATGAGCGGTGAGAATCCCAAGGTCCTGCTGGTCGACGACGACAAGGACCTCCTTCAGCTGATCGCCATGCGGCTCTCTGCTGCCGGCTACAACGTGAACGCCGTGGAATCCGGCGAGGCGGCGCTCGCCGCCCTCGCGGTGTCGCGGCCCCAGGTGGTGGTGACCGACCTGCGCATGCAGGGCATGGACGGCATGGCGCTGTTCGACGCCATGCACCGCGACTCGCCCTCGCTGCCGGTGGTGATCCTCACCGCGCATGGCACCATCCCCGAGGCGGTGAGCGCGACCCGAAGGGGCGTGTTCTCCTTCCTGACGAAACCGTTCGAGCCCAAAGTGCTCCTGGATACGGTGGCCGAGGCGATGCGCCTTTCCAGCCCGCCGACCGGCGAGCGCGAAAGCTGGAGGGCCGAGATCATCACGCGCTCCTCGGCGATGGAAGATCTGCTCGCCCAGGCTCGCCGCGTTGCGGCCTCCGATGCGAGCGTCTGCATCTTCGGCCAGAGCGGCACCGGCAAGGAGCTCCTCGCCCGCGCGATCCACAAGGCGAGCGCGCGCCGCGAAGGGCCATTCATCGCCGTGAACTGCGGCGCGATTCCCGAAGGACTGCTCGAGTCGGAGCTCTTCGGCCACAAGAAGGGATCATTCACCGGCGCGGTCGCCGACCGCCGCGGCCTGTTCCAGGCGGCGACCAGCGGGACGCTGTTCCTCGACGAGGTCGGCGACATGCCGCTCTCGCTGCAGGTGAAGCTGCTGCGCGCGCTCGAAGAGCGCAAGATCCGCCCGGTCGGCTCGCACGAGTCGCACGACATCGACGTGCGCGTGATCTCCGCCACTCATCGCAAGCTCGAGGAGCTCATCGCCTCCAGCCAGTTCCGCGAGGACCTGTACTACCGCCTGAACGTGGTGAAGCTCTACATCCCCTCGCTCGCCGAGCGCAGGGAAGATATCCCGCTGCTCGCCAACCATTCGCTCACGAAGTTGGCGGAGAGGTACAGAAGGGGGCGGCTGCAGTTCGCGCCCGAGGCGATGGAGATCCTGGTCTCGGCGCCCTGGCCGGGCAACGTGCGCCAGCTCCTCAACGTGGTGGAGCAGGCCGTCGCCCTCGCGGCGACCGAGGTGATTCCGGAGTCGCTGGTGCGCCAGGCGCTGGATGTGGCCGACACCGCGCTCACGCCGCTGGATGAAGCGCGCAAGGCATTCGAGCGCGACTACCTTGTTAGAATTTTGAAAATCACGGGCGGGAACGTCACCAAGGCCGCGCGGCTCGCCGGGCGCAACCGCACGGAGTTTTACCGCCTGCTCGAGCGCCATTCGCTCGAGCCGGGCATGTTCAAGGGCTCAAGCCAGAAGGAGAAGGCCACCGCATGAGCAAGATCCTCGGATTCCTCGCCGGCACGGCGCTGGCGCTCAGTTTCCATAGTGGTGTCCAGGCGCAGGAGATCGCGCCGGACCAGCTCGTCCAGAAAATCACCGAAGAGGTGCTCGCCGCCATCAAGAGCGACAAGCAGCTCGCCGCCGGCGACAAGCAGAAGGCGCTCAAGCTCGCCGAAGAGAAGGTCCTGCCTTATATCGACTTCGAGGACGCGACGCGCCTCGCCGTGGGCCGCGCCTGGGCGCAGGCGAACCCCGAGCAGAAGAAGCGCCTGATCTCTGAGTTCCGCAACATGCTGGTGCGCACCTACTCGAACGCCATCGAGGCCTACCAGGGCCAGACGCTCAAGGTGCTGCCCTCGCGCGGCAACCAGGCCGAGAAGGACGAGGCCACCGTGCGCACGCAGTTCGTGCGCGCCGGCGGCCAGCCGCTGCCGATCGATTTCCAGATGCACAAGACCGAGAAGGGCTGGAAGGTGTTCGACATTTCGGTCGAGGGTGTGAGCCTGGTGCTCACCTACCGCTCGGAGTTCGACGCGGTGGTGAAGCAGGAAGGCATCGACGGCCTGATCAAGCGCCTCGCGCAGAAGAACACGCCCGCCGCCGTGGGCGGCACGGCGCCTAAGAGCGAGAAGAGCCCGGCTAAGGCCGAGAAGAAGTAGCTTTCGGCGTCTGGCGCAGCGTGAGGCTGACTCGCGCTGCGACCAGCGAATCATCCTGCAGCTTCCGGATCGCGCCCGCGAGCTGCTCGCGCGACACCACCAGGAAGCGTAGCGGCGGCCGGTTGGGAAACTCCAGCGTCGTCGCGCCGCGCGTGAAACGCCCCGCGGTGATCTCTCCCTCCGCCAGCGCCCGCAGGGCGCCGCTTTCCATGTCGCGCTGATAGAGCGGAATCAACGCCGACAGCGCTAGCGCGATCACGTCGAGCGTCTTGTAATCCTTGGAGGGCTGCTCCGGAAACAGGCGCTCGTGGGCGAGCGCGGCGGCCCTTGCCAGGGGAATGAAATCGGCCATCACCCCGGCATCATAGGAAGCGAAGGCGGCGCGAGCGGCGACAAGGGCTTGCGCCGTTCGGCTCATCGCCCGCGGGTCAGGCGTCCGGCCCGGGAACGCGGCCGGTCTCTACCGCGGCAAAGGTGCGCGGCTCGATGCGGCGGTCGCGCGCCCGCGCGCGCGATATCGTCTTCGAGAATGAGGTCGGCCGTGGCGAGGAAAATGCCGTCCGGCATCTTCGCCTTGCCCTCCATCCAGAGCTTGAGCGCCTCCTCGGCGACGCCGAGCGAAGCGGCGGGCAGCCGCGCGCAAGCCGCGTGCCCGAGGTCTGTCGAATGTCGGCTACGCGCCGTCGGATTTTTCGACGTGACGGATTTGCGTCACGCCGCGGTGACAATATGAACCTGCGTGCGGCGATATCTCCGCAACACGGTCACGGGTACAAAGCGGCCTATGGCACTCGATACCGTTTCGGCTTCCTCCGCTGCAGTGATGCCGCGGGTACTTGTCGCGCATACGAACAAGAGCATGCGGCAGCTCATCAAGCTCCAGCTCGTCTGCGGCGGCTACGACGTTACGCTCGCCGAGGATGCCGTGGAAGCCGGCAAGCAGGTCATGCAGCAGCCGCCCGATCTCATCATCCTCGACGTCGAGATGCCCTACATGGATGGCCTGGAGTTCGTGTCGGCGCTCACGTCGGACCCCGGCGTCCCGCTGATTCCGGTGATCTTCCTCACCGCGCGCGAGGAGGCACTCGAGCGCGCCCAGCGCCTGGGTGCGACCGCCTGCCTGACTACGCCGCTCTCGTCGGAGCAGCTGCTCCGCGCCGTCGCGAGCTGCGTGCGGCCGGCAAGCGAAGCCGGCTTGCGCGCGGGCTTTCGCACGCCGCGCGCTTCTAACGCCGCTTAAACTGCCGCGAGCTTAGGCGGCAGCCATCCGCTCCAGGAAGTAATCGAACCCGGCGCCCATCGCCACGAGCCGGTGTCCAATGTGCGCACACGGTGCCTGTCGTCCTCGAGCAACATGCGCAGGAGACTCATACGGTCGCTATCACTTTTTGCACTACAAGCTGCCGCCGCGTTCGATGTGAGGAGCGGTCGCGGGTGTCATTTGCATGTGTCAGCCTGCAGGACTTCCGTTACTTGAGTATCATGCGCCGCGGTGGTCAGCCAACGAGTCGATAAGAATCTGTCAGAGCGCGCGCAGCCGCGGCGTCGCGCGCTGAACGTTATCGTGGCCGATGACGAGCGCGACACCGTGCTTACCCTCACCGCCGTCTTGCGCGACGAGGGACACAACGTGCGCGGCGTCTATCGCGGCGACGATGTGCTCCGCGCGGTCGAGGCCGAGAAACCCGACGCCGTGATCCTCGACATCGAGATGCCGGGAAAGAGCGGCTTCGCGATCGCACAGGAGTTGCGCCACGCCTACGGCGACGACACGCCGATGCTCATCGCCATCTCCGGCAAATGGACCGGGCAGACCGACGAGATGCTCGGCCGCCTGGTCGGCTTCAGGCACTACTGCCTCAAGCCCTTCGAGCCGCAGAAGCTGCTCGAGCTGCTCGAGCCGCTGGCCGGCGCCTAGCGCTTCTCGCGGCTCAAGCTGTAGTACGTCCCGACGAAAATAACCGCGGCGCCGACGATCACCATCGGATCGAACGACTCGGCGTAGAAGAGCGCGCCGACCACCGCGATCAGCGGCAGGCGGATGAAATCGATCGGCACCACGACCGTCGCATCGGCGAGCGTCATCGCGCGCGTCAGGCAGTAGTGCGCCGTGAAGCTGCCGGTGCCGATCGCGAGGATCCACGGCGCATCGACCAGCAACGGCGCCGTCCACTGGGTCGCGGCGGCGGCGAGGGCGATGGGCAGCTGCACCACCGACATCCATAGCAATACCGCGAGCGGCGAGTCGGTGGCCGAGAGCCGCTTGGTGCAGATCATGGTGGCGGCGTAGCACATCGAGCCCAGGATCATCACCAGTGCGGCCACCTGGAAGGAGCCCGCGCCCGGCCGCAGGATGATCAGCACGCCCGCGAGGCCGAGCACGAGCTGCACGACGCGGCCCGGGTTCAGGCGCTCGCCGAGGAACAGCGCCGCGAGCAGCGCCGTCCATACCGGCATGGTGAACTCGATGGCGAACACCGTGGCGAGCGCGAGCGCGCCGATCGAGTAGACCCAGCAGTACTGCCCGGCGAAGTGCAGCGTGTTGCGCAGCACGTGCAGCCCGATGCGCCGCGTGCGCACCGCGGCGCTCCCGGATCTCGCGAGCATCGCGCCGACGATCGCCAGCATCACGATGCTGCGCAGGAACAGGATCTCGAACGAGCCCATGTGGCGCTGCAGCTCGCGCACCGCGACCGCCATGGCGGCGAAGGAGAGCACGGCGCCGAGCATCCATAGGACACCGCGCAGCACGTGCGGCTGCGAATCGACCGCCGGTTGGGACCTCATTTTCCCCTATGGCCTATGGTATGTTTCGCGGCCCATGGCGAGCGACGAGCTGTATCGGAAGCAGGTCGCGCGGCTCTTCGAGCGCTCGCCGTTTTACCGTGAAAAGCTCTCTGCGGCGGGTTTTGTTTCGCCGCAGGCCGTCGGCCGACTGGCGCACATCGCGCGCCTTCCGTTCACCGAGAAGGACGAGCTGCGCGCGAGCCAGGCCGTGCACCCGCCGCTCGGCGCGCACGCGGCGATCAACATCTCGCAAGCGGCGCGCATCTACTCCACCAGTGGCACGAGCGGCACGCCGCTCTACATTCCGCTGACGAAGAACGACGTCGAGCAGTGGCGCGAGATCGGGCGGCGCACCTATTCCTGCAACGGCCTGAAAGCGGGCGAACGCGTGGTCACCACTTACGGCGCGGGTCCCTTCGTCGCCGGCGCTTCGCTCGCCGCCTTCGAAGCCATCGGCTGCGTCCACATCCCGGTCGGCGTGGGCAACACCGAGCGCTTGCTCACCGCCATCCAGAAATTGGAACCCGAGGCGCTCGGCTGCACGCCCTCGTATGCGCTGCACGTTGCCGAGGTCGCAGCCGCGAAGGGCGTATCGCTCGCGCCCATCAAACGCATCATCGTCGGCGGCGAGCCGGGCGGCGGCGAGGAAGGCTTTCGCCGCAAGCTGGAAGACGCCTGGGACGCCAAGGTGTTCGAGATCATGGGCATCGGCGACATCGCCGCGTCGCTCTGGGGCGAATGCGCCGCGCAGGCGGGGATGCATTTCTCCGCTGAGGAATTCATCCACGTCGAGCTGATCGATCCGGAGACCGGCGCTCCAAAGCAAATGAGCGACGGCGCCACCGGCGAGCTTGTGTATACGCACCTCGCGCGCGAGGCGGCGCCGCTGCTGCGCTTCCGAAGCCGCGATCACGCCCAGGTCTGGGTCTCCAAATGTCAGTGCGGGAAGACATCGCTGCGCGCGCGCTGCATCGGCCGCACCGACGACATGCTGATCGTGCGCGGCGTGAACGTCTTTCCGTCGGCCGTGCGCGAGGTGGTGGCGCGTTTTCAGCCGCAGGTCACCGGCGCGATCCTGATCCGCCCGCGGCGCAAGGGCGTGAAGCAGGAGCCGCCGCTGCCGGTGCTGGTGGAAGGCGAGGCCGCGCTTGGGGAAAGCATCGCCAAA
>DASXRW010000080.1:0-3876 GCA_036506355.1 Burkholderiales bacterium | reverse complement strand
AGGTCGAGCTCCCAGCCGGCGTTGAGCCCGAGGTTGTAGTTGTTGACGGCGCCGCTGGCGAAGTTGGGCTGATTCGAGAGCGACGGCGACTTGCTGCGCGTCGCCGAGGCGTTCGCCGTCAGCGTCGGAAAGAGTCCCGCGCGCGCCTGGTTCGCCACCGCGCGCGCCTGGCGCAGGCGCGCCTCGGCGATGCGGATATTCTGGTTCGAGATCTCGACCTTCTGCATCAGCCGGTCGAGCTCGGCATCGCCGAACACCGTCCACCACGAGCCACGCGGCAGCAGATCTTTCGGCTGCGCTTCTCGCCAGCCCTGTATCTCCTTGAACTGCGCCGCGACCGGCGCGTCGGGCTTGCGATAGTCGGGGCCGACGGCACAGCCTGCAAGCATGACCAGGAGGATTAAGGCTCTCATGGCGCGGTCCGGAAGCGCCCGCTCACGCTGCGCGTCCAGAAGCGGTTGAAGCGGTCGACGTAGAGGTAGACCACCGGCGTCGTATAGAGCGTGAGGAGCTGGGAGAGGATCAGGCCGCCCACGATGGCGATGCCGAGCGGCTGGCGCAGCTCGGCGCCGTCGCCCCGGCGCAGCACGAGCGGCAGCGCACCGAGCAGCGCCGCCATGGTCGTCATCATGATCGGCCGGAAGCGAAGCAGGCAGGCTTCGTAGATCGCATCAGGCGGCGCCTTGCCGGCGCGCTCGGCATCGAGCGCGAAATCGACCATCAGGATGGCGTTCTTCTTCACCAGGCCGATGAGCAGGAACACGGCGATCAGCGCGATTACCGTGAACTCCGCCTTGAACGCCATCAGCGCGAGCAATGCACCAAGCCCAGCCGACGGTAGCGTCGACAGGATCGTCAGCGGATGCACCGTGCTCTCGTAGAGGATCCCGAGCACGAGATACATGGTGAGGATAGCGGCCAGGATCAGCCAGGGCTGGCGGGCGAGCGTCGTCTGGAACGAGCGCGCGGTGCCCTGGAACGAGCCGTACACGGTAGCGGGCACGCCGATGCGCGCGCTCATCTCGCTGATCGCCGCCGCGGCTTCCGAGAGCGGCACGCCGACGGGCAGGTTGAACGAGATGGTCGACGAGGCGAACTGGCTCTGGTGGTTCACCGAGAGCGGCGCATTGGAATAGTCGTAGCGCGCCACGGCGGAGAGCGGGACCACTTCGCCGGCCGCGCTTTTTATATACACATCTTTCAGCGCCTCCGGCCCCTGGGCAAAGCGCGGATCGACCTCCATCACCACGCGATATTGGTTCCGCTCCGTGTAGATCGTGGAGACCACCTGCTGGCCGAAGGCGTTGCCGAGCGTCTGGTCGATGAGGTCCGGCGTGATGCCCATGCGCGCCGCCGTCGGCCGGTCGATCACCACCATCGCCTGCAGGCCGCGCGTTTCCTGGTCGCTCGTGACGTCGGCGAGCTGCGGCACGTTCATGAGCGCGTTCTGCAGCCGCGTGGTCCACAGGCGCAGCGCATCGAGGTCGTCGCTCTGCAGCGTGTACTGGTATGTGCCGCTCGCCTGCCTGCCGCCGACGCGTACATCTTGCACTGGAACCAAAAACAGGTTGGCGCCGGGCACGCGTGCCAGCGCCGGGCGCAGCCGCGCCACCACTTCGCCGGCCGATGGGCGCTCCGCGAGCGGCTTTAGCGCCACGAACATGAAGCCGGAGTTGCGCGCGCCGAAGCCGCCGCCCGTTACCGCGGTGACCGTGTCGACCGCGGGGTCGGCGCGCACGATGCGTACGATCTGCGCCATCTTCTCCTGCATCGCCTGGAACGAGGTCGTCTGGTCGGCGCGGATGAAGCCGACGAGACGCCCGGTGTCCTGCTGCGGGAAGAAGCCTTTCGGTATGGCGATATAGAGATAGACATTGAGCCCCACCGCGACGGCGAGCGCCGCCACCATGACGAGCGGGTGGGCGAGCGCCCAGCCGAGGCTCCTCGCGTAGCCGCTGCGCATTCCTGTGAAGATCCTTTCACTGAACCGATAGACGCGCCCGTGCTCGCGCGGCCCGGGCGAGAGCAGCCGCGCGCACATCATCGGCGTCAGCGTGAGCGAGGCCACCAGCGAGACCAGGATCGCGACCGAAAGCGTGATGGCGAACTCGCGGAACAGGCGCCCGACGATGTCGCCCATGAAGAGGATCGGGATGAACACCGCGATCAGCGACAGGCTCATCGAGATCACGGTGAAGCCCACCTCGCGCGCGCTCGCGAGCGCCGCCGCCATCGGCGCCATCCCCGCCTCGATGTGGCGCGTCGCGTTCTCCAGCACCACGATGGCGTCGTCGACCACGAAGCCGGTGGCGACGATCAGCGCCATCAGCGACAGGTTGTTCAGGCTGAAGCCGGCGAGGTACATGAAGCCGAACGTGCCGATGATCGACACCGGCACCGCCACTGCGGGAATGAGCGTGGCACGCAGGCGCCGCAGGAAGGCGAACACCACCAGGATGACGAGGCCGACGGCGATGACCAGCGTTTTCTCCACCTCCGAGAGCGAGGCGCGGATCGTCGCGGTGCGCTCCATGGCGACGCCGAGCTCGGCGGCCGCGGGGATCGAAGCCTGGAGCCAGGGCATCAGGTCGCGGATGCGCTGCACGGTTTCCAAGATGTTGGCGTTGGGCTCGCGGTTGACGATCAGCAGCACCGCCGGGCGGCCGTTCGCCTCGCCGGCGTTGCGCACGTCCTGCACCGAGTCCACGACCTCCGCCACATCCGATAGCCGGACGGCTGCGCCATTCCGATAGGAAACGATGAGCGGGAGGTATTGCGCCGCGCTCTTCGCCTGGTCGTTGGCGTAAATCCACCATACGCGGCTGGCGTCCTCGACCAGGCCCTTCGGCCGGTTGGCGTTCGCCGCGGCGAGCGCGGCGCGGACTTCACCCAAGCTGATGCCGTAGGCATTCAGCGCAGTGGGGTTAAGTTCGGCACGCACCGCCGGGAGCGCGCTGCCGCCGACGGTGACCTGGCCCACGCCGCGCACCTGCGAGAGCTTTTGCGCCACCACGGTCGAGGCCCAGTCGTACATCTGCCCGCGCGTCATGCTGTCGGAGGTGAGCGTGAGCACCATGATCGGCGCATCCGCGGGATTCACTTTCCGGTACGTCGGATTGTTCGGCATGCCCGAAGGCAGCTGGCTGCGCGCGGCGTTGATCGCCGACTGCACTTCGGTCGCGGCGTCGTTGATCTTGCGGTCGAGATCAAATTGGAGCGTGAGGCGCGTCGAGCCGAGCGAGGACGACGAGGTGATCTCGGTGACCCCGGCGATGCGCCCGAGGCTGCGCTCGAGCGGCGTCGCCACCGTCGAGGCCATGGTCTCGGGGCTCGCGCCCGGCAACTGCGCCTGCACCGAGATCGTCGGGTAGTCGACCTGCGGCAGCGGCGACACCGGCAGCTGGGTGAACGCGACCGCGCCGGCCAGCACCACGCCGATGGCGAGCAATGTCGTGGCGACCGGACGGGCGACGAAGGGCGCCGACAGGTTCATGCAGTTACTGGACGGCGATAACGCTGCGCCATGCGGTCGAAGTACAGATAGATCACCGGTGTGGTGAACAACGTGAGCACCTGGCTCACGATCAGGCCGCCGACCATGGTCAAACCGAGCGGATGGCGCAGCTCCGAGCCGACGCCGGTGCCGAGCATCAGCGGCAGCGCGCCGAAGAGCGCGGCGAACGTGGTCATCAGGATCGGCCGGAAGCGCAGCAGGCAGGCCTGGCGGATCGCCTCGCGCGCGGGCTTGCCTTCGAGGCGCTCGGCGTCGAGCGCGAAGTCGATCATCATGATCGCGTTCTTCTTGACGATGCCGATGAGCAAAATGATGCCGATCACCGCGACGATGCCGAGCTCTTGGCGCGCGAGGAGCAGCGC
>DASXRW010000079.1:0-7281 GCA_036506355.1 Burkholderiales bacterium | reverse complement strand
GAACTGCGCCGAGGACTCGGCCTACCCGGCCAACCCCGACAGCGAGTACGGCTGGGAGAAGCTCTTCAGCGAGCGGCTGTACCTCGCGTACAACCGCAACCGCGGCATGCGCTGCCGCGTGGCGCGCTTCCACAACATCTTCGGACCCGAGGGCACGTGGCGCGGCGGACGCGAGAAGGCGCCGGCCGCCATCTGCCGCAAGGTGGCCGAGGCGCCGAGCCCCGGCGCGATCGAGATCTGGGGCGACGGCAAGCAGACGCGCTCGTTCCTCTATATCGAGGAATGCCTCGAGGGCGTGCGGCGGCTGATGCAGTCGTCGTTCCACGGCCCGGTGAACATCGGCTCGGACGAGATGGTGACGATCAACCAGATGGCGCACATGGTGATCGGCATCTCCGGCAAGTCGCTCGAGCTGGCGCACGTACCGGGTCCGACCGGCGTGCGCGGCCGCAACTCCGACAACCAGCTCATTTACCGCGAGCTCGGCTGGCGGCCTTCGCGCAAGTTCATCCAGGGGCTCGAGCTCACCTACGCGTGGATCGAGCGCCAGGTGCACGCGCAGCTCGACGAGCCGCGCCTCGCGCTCGCGGCATGACATGGGCGTCCCGCTAGCGCGTTACGGTTTCGGCGGCGTCGGCATGTCGTGCGTCGACATGCGAAGCGCGCTCGATACGTTCTTCGACCACGCGGCCCACGGCCGCGGCGGCTACATCGCCTGCACCTGCACGCACGGCATCGTGGAGTCGCAGCGCGACGAGCGGCTGCGGCAGATCCTCAACGGCTCGCTGCTCACGCTGCCCGACGGCATGCCCACCGTATGGGTCGGGCGCATGAAGGGCATGCCGGTGCGGCGCGTGACCGCGCCCGATTTCCTCGAGGCGGTGATGCGCGATCCGCGCGCCTGCGGGCTGCGCCACTTCTTCTACGGCGCCGCGCCGCGCACCCTCGAGCGCATCGTCGCGCGCGCCGCGCGCATGGTCGGCGCGCAGGCGATCGCCGGCTCGTATTCGCCGCCGCTGCGCGCCGCCGGCGCACCCGAGGACGACGCGGTTATCGAGCGCATCGCGGCCGCGCGGCCCGATGTCATCTGGGTCGGCCTCGGGCTGCCGAAGCAGGAATACTGGATGGCGCGCTACGCGGCGAGCTTCCCCTCGGCGGTGCTCCTCGGCGTGGGCGCCGCGTTCGACTGGTTCGCCGGCGCGCAGCCGCGCGCGCCGCAATGGCTGCAGTTCCTGGGACTCGAGTGGCTGCACCGCGTCGCCTCGGAGCCGCGGCGGCTGTGGCCACGTTACCGCGAGGTGGTGCCGAAGGCCCTGGGCATCATGTGCCGCGAATTTGCACTCGGCGGATTCGCCAAGCGCCGGCACCATTCGGGAGCTGCCTAGTATTCTTGGGCTGTGCCGGATGTCACGCAGCTCGTAGCCCAATACGGGCTAACCCTCGTTTTCATCAACGTGCTGGTGGAGCAGGTCGGGCTGCCGGTGCCGGCGGTGCCGACGCTTGTCATCGCCGGCGCGCTCGCCGCCGCGGGCGAGCTCTCCGCCGCCGCGGTGTTCGGCGTTGCGGTCCTCGCCTGCTTCATCGGCGATGGGCTGTGGTTCGCCGGCGGGCGCATCTACGGCCGGCGCGTGATGAGCCTGCTCTGCCGCGTCTCGCTCTCGCCGGACTCGTGCGTGCGCCAGAGCGAGTACCACTTCGAGCGCTGGGGCAAGGCGGCGCTGGTGATTTCGAAGTTCGTGCCCGGCCTCTCCACCGTGACACCGCCGCTCGCCGGCGCGATGCGCATGGGCTGGCCGTCGTTCGTGCTGCTGAACGGGATCGGCATCGCGCTCTGGGCGGGTCTGCCGATCGGTGCCGGGATGTTGTTCCACGACCAGATTGGCCGTCTCATCGAGCGCCTGGAGAGCTACGGCACCGTGGCCATCGTCCTGGTCGGCGCGCTGCTTGCCGCCTACGTGGCCTTCAAATGGTGGGAGCGCCGGCGCTTCTACCGCGCGCTGCGTCTCGCGCGCATCACAGTCGAGGAGTTGCGCAAGCTCATCGAGGGCGGCAAGCAACCTGTGGTCGTCGACGTCCGTTCGCAGGTGGCGCGCAAAGCCGATGCGCGCTTCATCCCGGGCGCGCTCGTGATGGACGCCGCGGAACTCGACGCACGGCTGCGGCAGCTGCCGAAGGATCGCGACATCGTTTTCTACTGCACCTGTCCGAACGAGGCCTCCGCGGCGCAGGTGGCGAAGAAATTGATCGAGCTCGGCTATACGCGCGTGCGGCCGCTGCAGGGCGGACTCGATGCCTGGCTTGCCGCGGGCCACGAAGTGGAGCTGCGGCCGCCGGGTCATTCCGGCGTGACGTAAGCGGCGGTCAGCCCGCCGTCGACCAGGAATTCGGTGCCGGTCATGTAGGACGACTCATCGCTCGCGAGGAAGAGCGCCGCCTTCGCGATTTCCTCGGCTTCGCCGAACCGCCCCATCGGCACGTGCACCAGGCGCCGCTGCTTTTTCGCCTCCGTGTTGAGGAAGCTCATCAGCAGCTCGGTCTTCAGCGGTCCGGGCGAAAGCGCGTTGACGCGGATGTTCTGGCGGGCGTGGATCACGGCGAGCTCGCGCGTCATCGCGAGCACCGCGCCTTTGCTCGCCGTGTAGGCGATCTGCGGCGTCGCCGCGCCGAGGCGCGCGACGAACGAGGCGGTATTGATTACCGAGCCGCCGCCCGCGCGCTTGAGCGCGGGGATGCCGTATTTGCAGCCGAGGAATACGCCCTTGGCGTTGATGTCGAGCGTGAGGTCCCAGACCGATTCATCGGTCGAGACGGCGTCGTCATCCTTGGGATGCATGATGCCGGCGTTGTTGAAGAGCACGTTCAGCTTGCCGAACGCCTTCTCCGCCGCCGCGACCATGTTCTGGCAATCGCCCGCCTTGGATACATCGGCATGGCAGTAGGCCGCGCGCCCGCCCGCCTGCTTCACCATCGCCACGGTTTCGTTGCCGCCCGCGTCGTTCACATCCACCACCAGAATGGCCGCACCTTCGCGCGAGAAGAGCAGGGCGGCCTGGCGCCCGATGCCGCTGCCGGCGCCGGTGATGAGGGCCACTTTCTCTTTCAGTCTCATATCCGTTCGAAGTAGCGTTTGCGCTCCCAGTCGGTGACCGCCTTGTCGAAGGCGGCGACCTCCGTGCGGAAGAAGTGCGCGTAGTGCTCGACGACGTCGGCGCCGAAGGCGCGCTTGGCAAACTCGCTCTTCTCGAATACCTCGACCGATTGGGCGAGCGTATACGGCACACGCTGCAGATTGCGCGCGGCATAGACATCGCCGACGAAGCATTCCGGCGGCTCGATCTTGTGGGCAACGCCGTCCAGACCGGAAGCGAGGCACGCCGCGAGCGCGAGATAGGGATTGGCATCGGCGCCGGCGATGCGGCACTCGATGCGCAGGCTCTGGCCTTCGCCGACGACGCGGAAGCCCGCGGTGCGGTTGTCATAGCTCCAGGCGAGGCGCGTCGGCGCCCAGGAGGCATCGACGTAGCGCTTATAGGAGTTGATGGTCGGCGCGTAAAACGGCATCACGTCCGGCACGTGCTTGATCCAGCCGCCGAGGAACCAGCGGAAGGCGTCGGAAACCTTGGCGCGCCCGAGCTGCTGCGCGCCGGGAAAGGCGTTCTTGCCGTCGCGCCACAGGCTGCAGTGGATGTGGCAGCTCGAGCCGGCGCGCGCCGCATCGGGCTTCGCCATGAAGGTGAGGCTCATGCCGGATGCCTCGGCGATCTCCTTCAGGCACTGCTTGAAGATCACGTGCCGGTCACCCATGTCGAGCGCCTCGGCGTAGCGCACGTTCAGCTCGTGCTGGCCTTCGCCCCACTCGCCTTTCGACGTCTCAACAGGAACGCCCGACAGCTTCAGGTGTCGGCGCGCGGCGGCATGAAAGCTCTCGGTGCGCGTGCCCTGCAGGATGTGATAGTCCTCGAGGTACCAGCCCGCCGGCTCGAGATCGCGGTAGCCCTTCTGCGACGCATCGCGGTAGCTCGTGCGGAAGAGATAGTGCTCGAGCTCGGTGGCGGCGAGCGCCTGGAAGTTCATTTTCCCGGCGACGTCGACCTGGCGCCGCAGGATGGAGCGCGGCGCGACGCTCACGAGCTCGTGGCTCTTTTCGTCCTTGATGTCGCAGAGCACCAGCGCGCTCTTCTCCAGCCAGCTCGCGCGGCGCAGCGTGCTCATGTCGGGCACGAGGTGGAAGTCGCCGTAGCCGAGCTCCCAGTTGGCGAACTTGTAGCCCGGGACCGGATCCATCTCCATGTCCACGGTCAGGAGATAGTCGCAGGCGTGCGCGCCGTGCGCGGCGATGTCCTCGAGGAAGAGCTCGGCGTCGAAGCGCTTGCCGAGCATCCGGCCATAGTGGTCGGTGAAGCCGACCACCACGGTTTCGATCTCGCCCTGCTCGACGAGCTTCGCGAGCTCTGCGGGCTTCAAGAGGCCCGGGGGCTTACTCATCGCGTTTCCTGTAGATGACGAACACCTTGCCGATGGCCTGGACCGATTCGGCGCCGGTGCGCTCGCACAGCGCCTGGAGCGCCACCTCGCGCGCGTTGCGCTCGAGGGCGGGGGCGCGCACCTTGATCAGCTCGTGCGCCTTCAGCGCGAGCTCCACTTCCTTCACCACCTCGTCGGTGAGGCCTTTGGCGCCGATCATCACCACCGGCTCGAGTTTGTGGGCACGCGCCTTGAGCGCTTTGCGGTTTGCGGGGCTCAGCATGAATGAATCCCGCAATCTAATGTCAAAATACCGACCTTGCTACCGCCCGATTTTCATCCGGTCCTCCGCGAGTGGTGGGCCACCCGCTTTGCCGATCCCACTGACGCCCAGCTCGAAGGCTGGCGCGCCATCCGCCGCGGCGAAGACACGCTCATCGCGGCGCCCACGGGCTCCGGCAAGACGCTCGCCGCCTTCCTGACCGCGCTCGACCAGCTCCTGCGCGAAGGTGTGGAGCAGGGTGGCCTGCCGGATGAAGTGCGCGTCATCTACGTGTCGCCGCTGAAGGCGCTATCGGCCGACATCCACAAGAACCTCGCCGTACCGCGGCGCGAGATCCACGCCTTATCTCCCATAAAAATAACTGCTGCCGTGCGCAGCGGCGATACTCCGCAAGGCGAGCGCGCTGCGATGCTTCGGACACCGCCGCACATCCTGGTCACCACGCCCGAATCGCTGTACCTGCTGCTGACCGCGGAGCGCTCGCGGGCCATGCTGAAAACGGCCCGCGTGGTGATCGTCGACGAGATCCATGCCGTGCTGCAGTCGCGCCGCGGCGCTCATCTCGCGCTTTCGCTCGAGCGCCTGGACCATGTCTGCGGCCGGCAACTGCAGCGCATCGGCCTCTCGGCGACGCAGAAACCGATCGAAGAGGTCGCGCGCTTCCTTACCAGGAAGCCTTGCGCGATCGTCGACAAGGGCCATCGCCGCAAGATGGATCTCGCGGTCGAGGTGCCGAACTCACCGCTCGAAGCGGTGATGTCGCACGAAGTCTGGGCGGAGATCTACCAGCGCCTGATCCAGCTGATCGATGAGCATCGCACGACGCTCATTACCGTCAACACACGCCGGCTGGCCGAGCGCATGGCCCACCAGTTGTCGGAACGATTGGGTGCGCAGAACGTGGCGGCGCACCACGGCAGTCTGGCGAAGGAAGCACGCTTGGACGCCGAGCAGCGGCTGCGCGAAGGCAAGCTCAAGGTGCTGGTCGCGACCGCATCGCTCGAGCTCGGCATCGACATCGGCCATGTGGATCTCGTCTGCCAGATCTCCTCGCCGCATCGCATCGCGACCTTCCTGCAGCGGGTCGGCCGTTCCGGCCACACCGTGAACGGCACCCCGAAGGGGCGCATCTTCCCGCTGACGCGGGATGACCTGATCGAGTGCGCGGCGATGGTCCGCGCCGTC
The DNA here is from genome assembly GCA_036506355.1 of Burkholderiales bacterium. GTDB lineage: Bacteria > Pseudomonadota > Gammaproteobacteria > Burkholderiales > SG8-39 > SCGC-AG-212-J23. Next base: position 1,349 of record DASXRW010000079.1, on the reverse strand, counting down.
TATGACGGCGAGCTGGATCGCATCAGCGTCCCTGACCAGCCGCTCGACGTGCTCGCGCAGCAGATCGTCGCCGAGACCGCTGCCGAAGAGGAATGGGACGAGGAGGCGCTGTTCGAGCTCTGCCGGCAGGCCTATCCGTACCAGCGCCTGGAGAAGGCGCAATTCATGGACGTCGTGGAGATGCTCGCGCGCGGCTACGCCACGCGTCGCGGGCGGCGCGGCGCGCTGCTGCACTACGACTCGCTGAACCACAAGCTGCGCTCGCGCAAAGGCTCCCGCATGAGCGCGATCATCAATGGGGGGGCGATCCCGGAAGTATTCGATTACCGAGTGGTCCTCGAGCCCGAGGGCCACTTCGTCGGCACGCTGAACGAGGATTTCGCCATCGAATCGCTGCCGGGCGATGTGTTCCAGCTCGGCAACACCTCGTGGCGCATCCTGCGCATCGGCAACGGCGTGGTGCGCGTCGCCGACGCGCAGGGCCAGCCGCCGTCGATGCCGTTCTGGCTCGGCGAGGCGCCCGCACGCTCCGACGAGATGAGCGTCGCGGTGTCGCAGCTGCGCGCGGCGGTCGACTTCGCACTGCCGGGACCGGACGAGCCGCGCAAGGACGACGAGCTCGAGAGAGCGATCGAGCCGCTCATGCGCGACTACCGCCTTTCGCGGTCGGCCGCTGAGCAAATTGCCCGCTACCTGGCGGAGGCAAAGCGCAGCCTCGGCATCGTGCCCACCGTGGATCACCTGGCGCTCGAGCGCTTCTTCGACGAGTCGGGCGGCATGCAGCTCGTGCTGCACGCGCCCTTCGGCAGCCGCATCAACCGCGCCTGGGGCCTCGCGCTGCGCAAGAAGTTCTGCCAGGGCTTCAACTTTGAGCTGCAGGCCGCGGCGACCGAGGAGGGCATCATCCTGTCGCTCGGCAGCCAGCATTCGTTCCCGCTGGAGGAGGTGTTCCGCTACCTCCATCCGAACACGGTGCGCGAGACGCTGACGCAGGCGATCCTCGACTCGCCGATCTTCGAGACGCGCTGGCGCTGGAGCACCACGCTCGCGCTCGCCGTGCCGCGCAACCGCGGCGGCGCGCGCGTGCCGAACCAGCTGCAGCGCATGTACGCCGAGGACTTGCTCCAGGCGGCCTTCCCCGACGCCGCGGCATGCCAGGACAATCTGCCGGGCGCGAGAGAGATTCCAGATCATCCGCTGGTGAATCAGGCGCTGCGCGACGCGCTCGAGGAAGCGGTCGACGTGCATGGCCTCGAAGCTCAGCTCACCCGGCTCTACGGCGGCGAGATCCAGATGGTGGCGCGCGATACGCCCGAGCCGTCGGTGCTGAGCCACGAGCTCCTGAATTC
>DASXRW010000078.1:0-16930 GCA_036506355.1 Burkholderiales bacterium | reverse complement strand
TAGGCGTGCGCCGAGCGCGCGCTGCGGTCGAGTCCCTCGCGCTCGAGCGCGCGAACGAGCCTCTCGATCTCCGTGCGGCGGAGCTGGCGCTCTTTCTTGGCGTTCACGGTGAGGCCAACCCGATCGCGCTGGTCGAGGTCGTGCTCGACCCGGTAGCCGCGCCAGGTCGGCAGGTCGTGGGTGCTGACGCACACGAGCGCGTCGCGCGGATAGGCGCTGGGCGGGGCGAGCTCGCCGTCCGGGGTTTTTTCGAAAAACAGGGGCCGGTAGGACAGCACGCCCGCGTCGTGCAGCTTTATGCGCAGCTCGGCGGACACGGTGCCCAGGTCTTCGCCGACCACTATGCACTTGCGCGCGCGGCTCTCGGCCGCCAGCACGGCGAGCAAATCGTCCACCGGGTAGTGCACGTATCCGCCGCGATCGGCACTAGGTCGGACTGCGGCGCCTCGCGGGATCCACCAGAGGCGCGAAAGCGCCATGACGTGATCCATGCGCAGCGCGCCGCCGGCCGGCATGTTGGCGCGCAGGAGCTCGATGAACGGCCGGTAGCCCGAGGCGCGCAGCGCGCGCGGTGAATAGGGCGGCAGGCCCCAGTCCTGTCCTTTCGGGTTGAACTCGTCGGGCGGCGCGCCGCAGGTGGCCTCCAGCGCATAGGCCTCGCGGTCGGCCCAGACCTCCGCGCCGCCGCGATCCGCGCCGAGCGCAAGATCGACGTAGAGCCCGATCGGCATGCCGAGCTCGTGCGCGCGGCGCTGCACGGCGTCGAGCTGCGCGCGCGCGGTGCGCTGCACCCATTCGTGGAAGGCGACGCGGTGGCCGTTCTTCTTTGCAAATTTCCTGACGGCGCGCGAACCGGGGTCCCGGTATTCGCGCGGCCAGCTCTCCCAGCCGCCGCCGTGCTTCTCGCGCAGCGCTTCGAAGATGGCGAAGGTGCCGGGCTTTTCCACCCGCGGCTTCGCGCCCTTGAAGATCAGACCCAGCACGTTGAGCTTGAGCACCGCGACGCCCGCATAGTCGACCAGCGGCGCCTTTCTCAGCTGCTCGAGCTTGCGCTGGAACGCTTTCGTCTTCACCAGCCGCTGCGCGGCCGCGCTCTGCGCATACTCTGGGATCGCTTCCACGTCGAGATACAGGAAGTTGAGCGCGAGGCGGCTCGATGGGCTGTAGGGGCTGCCCTGAGTCGCGTGCAGCGGGTTCACGCCGACGACCGCAGCGCCGCGCGAGGCGGCGAACTCGACCAGCGCGCGCAGATCGCCGAAGTCGCCGATGCCCCAGTTCCTCTTCGAGCGCACGCCGTAGAGCTGCACCATGAAGCCCCATACGCGTCCGCCCTGCGCGAGCAGCTCGGGCTCGTAGCAGCGCCCGGCCGCGAGCTTCACCTTCGCCGGCTTGCGCGCGCGCCCGAGCGCCTGCTCGAGCGCCTTGCGCGTCGCGGGGTTGATCGCCTTCTCGCGCCCCCAGACGTCGAGGTAGCTCTCGGCGATTTCAGAATTCGGGGTCAGGACCGTAATTATTTTTCGACGCGGGGCGTCCATCGGGTGCGCAAGTAATTACGGTCCTGACCCCGAATTCAGCCACCAGTTGACGCTCCAGGGCGAGCCAGGCCCGCCATTGGTCCACAGCGGCTTCTCCTTCGGCGCGTCTTTCAGTGTCACAGGCTCGTCGCCGCAGTTAGCTATGAGCAGCAATTCGCCCCACGCGACTTCGAAGGCGCGCTCGCCGAGCATGCGGTAGCGGCCGGGGCCGCAGTCGAGCGGGACGATGTGCGCCTGCCGCAGGCTCAGCAGCCGCTTGTAGTGCGCCATCCAGACATGGTCGGCCTTCGACCAGTCAAGCACGGAGGCGCGGAAGGTATTCTCGGCGAGCGGGTCGGGAATGTCCGTCTTGAAGTTCTTGAAGCGCGAAAACTCCTCGCGCCGGCCCTTGCGCACCGACTCGCCCAGCTCGCCGTCGAAGTCGCAGAAGAAAAGGAATGGCTGCCGGCAGCCCCACTCCTCGCCCATGAAGATGAGCGGCGGCGAGGGCGCGAGCAGCTGGATCGCGGTGAGCGCCTTCACGACGTTGGGATTTGCTAATGACAGCAATCTTTCGCCCATGGCGCGATTGCCGACCTGGTCGTGGTTTTGCAAGAAGTCGACGAAGCACGATGCTGGCAGATGGCTCGACTTCTCGCCGCGCGGCTCCTGGGTGAAGGGCGACACCTCGCCCTGGTAGGCGAAGCCCTCGGCGAGACAGCGCGCGAGATGCCGCGCCGGCGCGTCCGCGTAGGACATGTAATAGCCGTCGGATTCGCCGGTGGCGAGCACGTGATACGCATGGTGCGAATCGTCGTTCCACTGCGCGTTGTATTTGCCCGGGCCGACGAAGCGCGCCTGGTTGGCGTCGTTCTCGAGCACGAGGTGCTTCCTCGGCGGCACCGAAGCGCGGATCTCGTCGAGGATGTGGCGCGGCGAGTGGTCGATGATCGCGTGCACCGCGTCGAAGCGCAGGCCGTCGAAGTGGTACTCCTCGAGCCAGTAGAGCACGTTGTGAATGAAGTACTGGCGCACCACCTCGTTTTCGAAATTGATGGCAGCGCCCCACGGGGTCTTGTACCGGTCGGTGAAAAAGTCGGGCGCGTAGAGGCCGAGGTAATTGCCCTTCGGCCCGAAGTGGTTGTAGACCACGTCGAGGAACACCATCAGCCCGGCCTGGTGCGCCGCCTCGACCAGCGCCTCGAGCTCCTCCGGCCGGCCGTAGGCGCTGTCCGGCGCGTAGGGCAGCACGCCGTCGTAGCCCCAGTTGCGTCGGCCTGCGAAATCGGAAAGCGGCATCAGCTCGATCGCGGTGATGCCATGCTCCTTCAGGTGGTTGAGCTTGCCCAGCGCCGCCTTGTACGTCCCTTCAGGCGTGAACGTGCCGACATGGAGCTCGTAGATCACCGCTTCCTGCCACGGCCGCCCGCGCCAGCCCGCGTCCTTCCACGGATAGCGGCTCGGATCGATCACCTCGCTCGGCCCGTCGACATCGCGCGGTTGGAAGCGCGACGCCGGATCGGGCACCAGCTGACGCCCGTCGATGCCGTATTGATAAAGCGTGCCGGCGGCCGCGTCGCGATCGACCAGCTCGAACCATCCCTCACCGCGCGGCCGCATGGACTTCGGGCGCCGGCCAATCACGAGGTCCACCGTCTTCGCGGCGGGCGCCCACAACCGGAAGCGCACGCCTCCCTCGGCGAGAACTTCAGCGCCGAACGGCAATGTTGATCTGACCCCATTTACGGTCGTTTCTTGCGAGGCCACCAGCGCTCCAGGAACTCCGCGGCCCATTCGCGGCCGCCGAGGCCGAAGGCGAGCGCGAGGGCGAAGACCACGCCCGCGAGGAGGATGAGGAAGGTCTCGCGCACGATGTCGCCGCCGATGTTCACCTGATCGAGCGCGATCAGCACGACGAAGGCGAGGATCGCGTAGCGCGCGAGGTTGCCGAGGAGGTCGGCGTCCTGCAGATGGACGTTCCGGAAATACGCGCTGATGGCGTTGCCGACAAAGCGCGCGAAGTAGGCGCCGAAGGCGAGGATCAGCAGCGCGACCAGCACCTTGGGCACGAACAGCAGCACCTTCAAGAGCAGCTCGGTGACATAAGTAAGGCCGAGCAGGTTGAAGCCGACCACCAGCGCCACGAGGATCACGATCCAGTAGACCAGCATCGCCAGGATCTCGGTCGCATCCATGCGGATGCCGCCGTCCTTGAGAAACCCGTCGATGCCGGCGCGGTCGGTGACGACGTGGAAGTTCACCTTGCGCAGCCCCCGGCTGATGGCGAAGCGCACCATCTTGGCGATCAGCCAGCCCGCGATCAGGACAATCAGCGCGAACGCCAGGCGCGGCAGGAAGTCGCCGACCTGCGCGAGGAAAGCGCGCAGCGGCTCGAGCATCACCTCGAAGCGTTGCTCCATCTCAGCCTCCTGCCAGCAGAGAAGCGAGCCCCTGCACCGGAATGTGGATCCACTCGGGGCGGTTGGCGGCCTCGTAGCGCAGCTCGTAGAGCACCTTCTCCATCTCGGCGAGCTGCAGCAGGCCGCGCATGTCGTCGAAGGAGTGGTAGATGCCGCTGCCCTTCATCGCGGCGGCGTACGCGTCGAGGAACGCCTTGCGGGTCGAGCGTTCCCAGGTCTGCAACGCCGGCCCCAGGCGCTCGATGCCCGGCTCGGTGCGCTCGCGCAGCTGCGTCGAGCCGCGCGCATAGCTGAACGAGCGCAGCATCCCCGCGACGTCCCGGAGCGGCGAATGCTTGCGGCGGCTCTCGGCGAGCGGCCGCGAGGGCTCGCCCTCGAAATCGATGATCAGAAAATCATTGTTCGATACCAGGACCTGGCCCAGGTGGTAGTCGCCGTGGTGGCGCGTCTTGAGCGCCGGGCGCTTCGGCGCCGGGCAGGCGTCGATGAAGGCCAGGATCTTCGCCTTCTGGGCGGCGACCGATTTGGCTTTGGGGTTCTTTTCGATGAGGCGAAGAGTGTCATCCGCCTCCTGCCGCACGCGCGCACGCCACGCCTCGACGTCCTGCGCGGTGAGCGGCTCGGGCTCGAATGCCGGGTCGCCGCTCTTGATGGCGAAGGCGCGGTGGAGTTCCGCGGTGCGCGTGGCGAGCGTCTGGATGAGCGTGAGGTAGGCGCCGTGCGTCTCGGCCTCGCGCAGGCTCTCGACGAAGCGCTCGAGATAGGAAAGCGTGTAGCTCCAGGCGTCGCCCTGGTTGGGGATGTAGGCCTGCAGCAAGGCGACGCTCGCGGCTTCGCCGCTATTGGGCAGGTATTCGACGGCGCCCGCGAGCGGCACGCAGTTCTTGAAGTGCGCCACTTCGGTGAGGAAGCGCCCGACCTCGAGCTCCGGATGCATTCCGGGACGCATGCGGCGGAAACACTTGAGGAACAAACGATCGCCGAGCGTCACCGAGGTATTGGTGCTCTGGGTGTGCAGCGCGCCCATCGTCAGGCTCACGACCTCGCTGCCGGCGAGCGAAGCGAAGGCGCTGGTCGGCGTGAAGCGCAGCGTGCCGTGCGCGCTCGGCAGGCTGCGCTTCTCGCCGATCGCCTTGACGACGTGGCGGCAGAACGATTCGTCGGCGATCGCGTCGGCCATCACACCGACGTTCGCCTGCTGGCGCACGCGCGCCACCGCGAGCGCCGAGAGCGCGCGCACATGGTCCTCGTCCTCCTCCCAGCCGAGCGCGAGCGGCAGGAAATAGTCGCCGCCTTTCACGTGGACGAAGCACAGCAGCCAGCTGATGGCGCCGACGTCCCAGACCACGTGGTCCTTCAGCTCGGCGCGGCGCACCGCCTCGCCCTTCTGCGCGTACCAGCGCTGCGCCTCGATGAATTTCGGCAGCACCTCGGCTTCCAGCCGCTCGCGCAGCTGCTCGGCCATGCCGATGCGCCAGGGCACGACCTGGTCGCGGAAGAAGCTGGTCCAGCCGTCGAATAGGACGAGAACCGGGGCTTCCTCGGTGAGCAGCATGTCCTTGTGCCAGTCGGGCGCGGCCACGTCCGACGCGAGGCGGAACCAGTAGAAGGCGTGCGCCGGCAGCGTGAGGAGATACGGCAGATCGCCGATCGGCGGGAACGCCGTGCGGCCCAGCAGTTCTACCGGGACGCGTCCGCGAAAGCGCTTGAGATCGAGCTCGACCGGCTGCGCGGCGCGCGAAAGATTCGCGACGCACAGAATGGCCTCGTCCTTCAGCTCGCGCAGGTACACGAGCACCTTGCGGTTCCCGGGACGCAGAAAAGACAGGCTGCCGCGGCCGAACGCGTGGCTTTGCTTGCGCACCGCGAGCATGCGCTTCATCCAGTTGAGAAGTGATCCCGGGTCGCGCTGCTGCGCCTCGACGTTCACCGCCTCGTAGCCGTAGATCGGATCCATGATCGGCGGCAGGTAGAGCCGCTGCGGATCGCAGCGCGAGAAGCCGGCGTTGCGGTCGGGGCTCCATTGCATCGGCGTGCGCACGCCGTTCCTGTCGCCGAGATAGATGTTGTCGCCCATGCCGAGCTCGTCGCCGTAATACAGCACCGGCGAGCCCGGCATCGAGAGCAAAAGGCTATTCATCAGCTTGATGCGCTCCGGGTCGTTCTCCATCAGCGGCGCGAGGCGCCGGCGGATGCCGAGGTTGATGCGCGCCTGCATGTCGGCGGCGTACATGCGCCACAGATAGTCGCGCTCCTTGCTCGTCACCATCTCGAGCGTGAGCTCGTCGTGGTTGCGCAGGAAAATCGCCCACTGGCACAGCGCCGGGATGTCCGGCGTCTGCTGCATGATCTCCACTACCGGGTGGCGGTCCTCCTGCGCGATGGCCATGTACATGCGCGGCATCAGCGGGAAGTGGAACGCCATGTGGCACTCGTCGGCCTCGCCGAAGTACGGCCGCACGTCCTCGGGCCACTGGTTCGCTTCCGCCAGCAGCATCCGGTTCGGGTAGCGCGCGTCCATGTGCGCGCGGATCTGCTTCAGCACGACGTGCGTCTCGGGCAGGTTCTCGTTGTTGGTGCCCTCCCGCTCGCAAAGGTACGGGATGGCATCCAGCCTGAACCCGTCCACGCCGATGTCGGCCCAGGACTGCATTACCTTCAGCACCGCGCGGATGACGTGCGGATTGTCGAAGTTGAGGTCGGGCTGGTGGCTGAAGAAGCGGTGCCAGTAGTACTGCTTCGCCACCGGGTCCCAGGTCCAGTTCGAGGCCTCGGTGTCGGTGAAGATGATGCGCGTGCCCTTGTACTTCTGGTCCGAGTCGCTCCAGACGTAGTAATCGCGCTTGCGCGATCCCTTCGGCGCGCGCCGCGCCGCCTGGAACCACGGGTGCTGGTCCGAGGTGTGGTTGATGACGAGCTCGGTGATCACCTTGAGCCCGCGGCGGTGCGCCTCTTCGACGAACTTGCGGAAGTCCTCGCGCGTGCCGTAGTGCTTGTGCACGTTGCGGTAGTCGGCGACGTCGTAGCCGTCGTCCTTGAGCGGCGACGGATAGAACGGCAAGAGCCACACCGCGTTGACGCCGAGCTCCTGGATGTAGTCGAGCTTCGAGGTGAGCCCGGCGAAGTCGCCGATGCCGTCGCCGTTCGAGTCGAGGAACGCCTTGACGTGCAGCTGGTAGATGACCGAGTCCTTGTACCAGAGCGCGGTGTCGGGCAGCGCGGGCGCGGCCTCGGCTACGGCGACGAGCTGATTATTTTCGCGTAACACGGAAGACGTGCGCCGGCAGGGTGTGGGGATTCAACTGCACGAAATTGCGCCGGCCGCTCCAGGTGTAGTGGCCCGCGGCGACCAGATCGTGCAGCTCGTAGCTCGCGCCCGGCGCGCGGTCGAAATCGAGCCAGCCGCTCTGCGTGTTCTTCGGATCCAGGTTCACCGCGACCAGGATGAGATTGTCGCCCTCCTCCTTCGAGTAGCACAGCAGCTGGTCGTTGTCGGTCGGATGGAAGCGCAGGTTCCAGTCGCGCTGCAGCGCCGGGTTCTCGCGCCTGACCTCGTTCAACTTGGAGATGAGGCCTCGCAGGCTGTCCGGCCGCTCGCGGTCCCAGCGCTTGATCTCGTATTTCTCGGAATTCAGATACTCCTCGCTTCCGGGCTCGCGCGGCGTGTGCTCCATCAGCTCGAAGGCCGGGCCATACATCCCATAGTTGGCGGCCAATGTTGCCGCCAGCACCGCGCGCACCACGAATGCCGGCCGGCCGCCGTGCTGCAGGTACTCGTGGAGGATGTCGGGCGTGTTGGGCCAGATATTCGGCCTGAAGTACTCCCGTGACTCGTGCTGGCTCAGCTCGGTGAAGTACTCCGTCAATTCGTAGCGCGTATTGCGCCAGGTGAAGTAGGTGTACGACTGCGTGAAGCCGAGCTTGGCGAGCTTGTGCATCACGCGCGGCCGCGTGAACGCCTCGGACAGGAAGATCAGCTCGGGGTGCTTGGCTTTCAGCTCGCCGATGCACCACTCCCAGAACGCGAAGGCCTTGGTGTGCGGGTTGTCGACGCGGAAGATCGTGACGCCGTGGCCCACCCAGAATTCGAAGATGCTCTTCAGCTCGTCCCACAGGCCGCGCCAGTCTTTGGACTCAAAGTCGAACGGGTAAATATCTTGATACTTTTTCGGCGGGTTCTCGGCGTACTGCACCGTGCCATCGGGCCGCTGCCTGAACCATTCCGGGTGCTCGCGCACGTAGGGATGGTCGGGCGAGCATTGGAACGCAATGTCTAATGCCACCGAGACGCCATGCTTGTGCGCTTCGCGCACCAGCGCATCGAAATCGGCGAACGTGCCTAGCCGCGGGTGCAGCGCCTTGTGCCCGCCCGGATGAGCGCCCGCATCACCGCCTATGGCCCAGGGGCTGCCGACATCGCCGTGCTCGGCCGCGAGCATGTTGTTCTTGCCCTTGCGCTCGGTCATGCCGATCGGATGCACCGGCGGCAAATAGAGCACATCGAACCCCATCTCCTCGACTTCCGGCAGGAACGCGATCAGGTCGCGAAAGGTCGCATGCGTCCCGTCGCCGCGCACCGAGCGCGGGAAGAGCTCGTACCAGGTGGAAAAGCGCGCGCGGACTGGATCGACGATGACTGCCAGGGTTTTGTCGTAGACCGAAATCCGCGACTCATCGGGCGGCGGCGGCTTGAGGCTGAGCGCCGTCCGGTAGCGCTCCGCTGCCGGCCGCGCGGCGTCCTTCAGCACCGGATTGCACGACAGCGCGCCGCCGATGAGGAAGTCGACCGACAGGTCCTGCCCCGCTTCCTGCCGTTTGCGCAAATCGCGCTGCCAGGTGAGCAAGGGATCGGTCCAGCCGCGCACGGTGTACTCGTAGCGGCCGAGTTCCTCCACGCGGAAGGATGCCGTCCAGTGATCGTTGCCCAGGAAAGTCATGGGCACGCGCCGCCAGTCGGTTTCGGTCGCTTTTTTCCAAAGCAATTCCGCAACGACAGCGTCGTGGCCATCGGTGAAGACATCGGCCTCGACGGTCACGTCGTCGCCCACGGCGCGCTTCACGGGATAGCGCCCGCAATCGACCTGGGGACGGACCGACTCGATGACGACGCGCGGCGGTGGGTTCTCGCTATTCAGGCTTGAAGAAGAGCGCGGCTAAGGGGGGAACGGTGATGGAGAGGGAGTGACTGTACTGCTCGTAGGGCATCGGCGTCGCGTCGCAGCCGCCGTAGTTGCCGAGGCCGCTGCCGCCGTACAGCGGCGAGTCGCTGTTCAGGAGCTCGCGCCAGTATCCGCCGCGCGGCACGCCGAGGCGATAGTTGTAGCGCGGCAGCGGCGTGAAGTTGCAGACGACGAGGATCGGCGGCGCGCTTTCCGCGCCCAGGCGCAGGAACGAGAGCACGCTCTGCTCCCAGTCGCCGCGCTGCACCCAGCGGAAGCCTTCCTTCACGAAGTCCTTCTGGTGCAGCGCCGGCTGCTCGCGCAGCACGCGGTTGAGATCGGCCACCCATTTCTGCACGCCCTCGTGGCGCGGATCCATCTGCATGACGTGCCATTCGAGGCTCGACTCGTGCGCCCACTCGCGCCGCTGGCCGAACTCGCAACCCATGAAGAGGAGCTTCTTGCCCGGGTGCGACCACATGTAGCCGAAGAGCGCGCGCAGGTTGGCGAACTGCTGCCAGGCGTCGCCGGGCATGCGGCCGATGAGCGAGCCTTTGCCGTGCACTACCTCGTCGTGCGACAGCGGCAGCACGAAGTTCTCGTGAAACGCGTACCAGAGCGAGAAGGTCAGCTCGTCGTGATGGTACTTGCGATGCACCGGGTCCTGCTTCATGTAGCCGAGCGTATCGTGCATCCAGCCCATGTTCCACTTCATGCCGAAGCCGAGGCCGCCGAGATAGTTCGGGCGCGACACCTGCGGCCAGGCGGTCGATTCTTCCGCGATGGTCTGCGTGTCCGGGTAATCGCGATACAGCGTCTCGTTCAGGAACTGCAGAAACGAGATCGCTTCCAGGTTCTCGCGCCCGCCGTGGCGGTTGGGGATCCATTCGCCCGACTTGCGGCCGTAGTCGAGATACAGCATCGACGCCACCGCGTCCACGCGCAGGCCGTCGGCGTGGTACTTGTCGAGCCAGAAGCGCGCGCTCGAGCTGAGGAAAGAGCGCACTTCGTTGCGGCCATAGTTGAAGATCGCGCTCGCCCAGTCGGGATGGTGGCCTTGCCGCGGATCGGCGTGCTCGAAGAGATGCGAGCCGTCGAAAAAGCCCAGGCCGTGCTGATCCCACGGGAAGTGCGACGGCACCCAGTCGAGGATCACGCCGATGCCCGCCTGGTGCAGCGTGTCCACCATGTACATGAAGTCCTGCGGCGTACCGTAGCGCGTGCTCGGCGCGAAGTAGCCGGTCGTCTGGTAGCCCCACGAGCCGTAGAACGGGTGCTCCATGATCGGCAGCAGCTCGACGTGCGTGAAGCCCATGCGCTTGCAGTACTCGGCGAGCTGCGGCGCGAGGTCGCGGTAGCCGAGCGGCTTGTCCGGGTTGTCGGGCGAGCGGCGCCACGAGCCGAGATGCACCTCGTAGACCGACCACGGCGCGTCGAGCGCGTTGCGCTGCTTGCGCTCCGCCATCCAGCCGCCGTCGTGCCACTCGTAGGCGAGATCCCAGACCATCGAGCCGGTGCGCGGCGGCTCCTCGGCGCGAAACGCGTAGGGGTCGGCCTTGTCTACCTTGTAACCGGCATTGCGGGAAACGATGTGAAATTTGTACACGCTGCCCGGCTTGGCCTCGGGCACGCGCAGCTGCCAGATGCCCGAGTCGCCCGTCGCCTTCATCGGGTGCGTGCGCGGATCCCAGCCGTTGAAGTCGCCGACTACCGCGACCGAGACCGCGTTCGGCGCCCACACTGCAAAGTGCGTCGCATCCTCGAGGAAGTGCGCGCCGAGCTTTTCGTACAGGCGGCTGTGCGTGCCTTCGCGGAACAGGTACTGGTCGTGTCCGGTGAGGGTGACGGTGCGTTCGGTCACGGTCGGCATGGGGGTCGATTTATCTCAAATGGGGCGCGGGGTTGCTACCTTTGGGCCATATAAACTTTGACTGTGCAGACTGACTACGTTCAGCGCTTTCTGTTCGAAAACCTCGACATCCGCGGGCGCCTGGTGTGCCTGACGGGTGCGTGGCAGCGGATGCTGGACGGCCGGGGCTATCCCGGGGACATCGTTACCCTGCTGGGGCACACCACGGCATTGAACACCCTGCTGGGGGCGAACCAGAAAGGCGCCGGCCGGGTCACGCTGCAGGTGCAAGGCACGGGCCCGGTCAAGCTGCTGGTGGCCGACTGCACGGCGGAGCTGCGCATCCGCGGCATGGCGCATTACCAGAAGGACGATATCCCGCAGGAGAGCGAGAGGAGCCTCCTCGGCGATGGTCGCCTCTCGGTCACGCTGGAGGACCTGAAGAGCGGCAAGTTCTACCAGAGCCTTGTGCCGCTCGAGGGCGAGACGCTCGAGCAGATCTTCATGCACTACCTTTCCCAGTCGGAGCAGCTGCAGGCGTACCTGCGCCTCTACGCGGACGGCGGCGCGCTCGCCGGCCTGCTTCTCGAGAAGCTGCCGAACGCCGACAGCCGCGATCCCGACGGCTGGAACCGGGTCACGCACTTCGCCAACACGCTGACCCTCGACGAGACGCGCGACGCCCAGCCCTACCACCTCCTCACGCGCGTGTTTCCTGAAGAACTGATGCGCGTGTTCAGGCTGTACGCAGTCGAATACCATTGCCCCTACGACGAGGACAAGGTAAAGGACATGCTGCGCGGCCTGGGACGGCAGGAAGTCGAATCGATTCTTGCCGAGCAGGGCGAAGTCGTAATAAGAAACGAGATGTGCAACCACGAGTACCGGTTCGATGCCGCGGCGGTTGCGCGGCTCTTCGCGACTCACTGAAGCGTCCTGGCATCGTTTGCCTCGGCGCAGCCATTATGTCTGTCCGCGCGAAGCCATTATGATGGGGAAGAATTGATATCTACCGACTCACTGAAGCGCTGAACGGGAGGAGGAAATGAAGAGAATTCTCGTAGTAGCAATGGCACTAGCCCTCGTCGCCGCCTGCTCGGAGCCGCCGCCACCGCCGAAGCCCGTGGCCAAGGCGCCGGCGCCGGTGCCCGTACCGATCGCGCCGAAGCCCGAAGTGAAGCCGGAGCCGCCGAAGCCCGATCCGAACAAGGAGCTCGCGGCCAAGGTGAAGCAGACGCTCGAAGCGCCCGAGAACAAGCTGCCCTCCGGCGCCATCGACGTCACCGCCGCCGACGGCCGCGTGAGCCTCTGGGGCGCCGTCGCCACCGCCGCGATGCGCACGCGCGCCGCGCAGGTCGCCTCCAAGGTCGAGGGCGTGAAGAGCGTCGACAACCAACTCAAGGTGGTCAAAGGCTCTTAGTTCCGGACAACGTCCGTAATTATTCGGGGCCTGGGTCGGGAAATAATTACGACCCTGGCCCCGAATTGTTTTCATGAAGATCGCGACTTGGAACGTGAACGGCATTCGGGCGCGCGCGGCGCAGCTCTGCGACTGGCTCGCGCGCGACAAGCCCGACGTCGTCTGCCTGCAGGAGCTCAAAGCCGAGACGGTGCAGATTCCCGAAGCGTGCAAGCTGCCCGAGTACCACGTGTACTGGCACTGCATGCGCGCCTACTCCGGCGTGTCGCTGCACATCCGCGCCGAGATCTGCCCCGCGACGCCCGCGTTCACGCATCCCGAGTTCGACATCGAGTCGCGCATCGTCACCGCGCAGATGGGCAACACCGTGTTCGCCTCCGTCTACGTGCCGAACGGCGGCAAGGACTACCCGGCGAAGGTGCGCTTCATGGAGAGCCTGATCGCCTGGGTTGATCGCCTGCATCGCGAGGGGCGCGAGCTCGTGCTGTGCGGCGACATCAACATCGCGCGCACCGACATGGACGTGCACCCGCGCGAGCGCAAACCGGTGATCGGACAATTGCCCGAGGAGCGCGCGCTCTTCGAGCGCATGCTGGGCGAGCACCTGGTGGATGTCGGGCGCGCGAAGGATCCGGACAATCCGAACCTGTTCACGTGGTGGGCGCCGTGGCGCAACATGCGCCAGCGGAACATCGGCTGGCGCCTGGACTATGTTTTGGCTTCCCGCTCCATCGCCGAGCGCGCCATCAACTGCACGGTGCTCGCGGAGGTCGGCACCAGCGACCACGCGCCGGTGGTGATGACCACCGCCTAGCCGAGCATGTAGCCGATGTCGGAGGCGCCCGTCGGATAGGCGAACATCGTCGTGCGCAGATCCTCGGCGTTGAGCCCGCGCCGCATGGCAAGCGCAAAGAGGTTGATCACCTCGTCAGCGTGCGGCCCGACGAGATGCGCGCCGAGGATGCGCTCGGACTTCTCCTCGATCAGCACCTTGTAGCCGTACACCGGCTCCGCTGCCTGCCGCGCTGTGAACCAGTCGGATGCCTTGCCGCTGTTCATGCGAATACGCAGCCCTTCGCTGCGCGCCTTCTCCTCGCTCAGCCCGACGGCGGCGATCGGCGGGATGCTGAACGCAACGCTCGGCACGCCGCGATAGTCGGGTTTCGTGTGATTGCCGCGCAGGATGTTGGCCGCGGCGACTTTTGCGTCGAGGCTCGACACCGGCGTGAGCGGCGGCCCGACCTGCGCCGCGTCGCCTGCCGCGTACACTGCCGCATTCGACGTGCTTTGCAGATACTCGTTCAGCTCGAGGCGCCCCTTCTCGTGTCGCACGCCACCCGCGTTAAGGTCGAGCTCCTCCAGCGCCGGCGCGCGGCCCGCCGCGTGCACCACAAGATCGGCCTCGATCTCGCTGCGCCGGCCCTCCGACTCTGCGCGCACCAAAAACGCCGAACCACGCCTTTCAATCGCTCGCGCCGTCGTACGCGTGCGCACGTCGATGCCCCAGCGTGAAAAGACCTCCATCAGCCAGCCGACGCAATCCGGATCGAAATGGGTGAGCAGGCGCGGCGCGCGCTGCAGGATCGTGACCTGGGCGCCGGCGCGCGCGGCGATGTGCGAGAACTCCGCGGCGATGTAGCCGCCGCCGACGAGGACGATGCGTTCCGGCAATGCGCCGAGCTCGAGGAACTGTTCGCTCGTGACCAGGTGCTCTTCGCCCGGAATGCCCAGGCGCACGGGCTCAGCACCGACTGCGAGCAAGATGTAACGCGCCTCGATCGCCGTGCCATCGACGTCGAGCATGTTGCGCCCGGTAAAGCGTGCGCGGCCGTGATAAGCGTCGATACCCTTGCGCGCGTACATCGCCTCATGTTTTGCCGGTACCGGATCGGTGAAGCTGCGCTTGAACGCCATCAGATCGGCCCAGTCGATGCGCGCGTCGCCCGCGATACCCTTGCCGCGCATGCGGTGCGCATGGTCGAGCGCCGCCGCACCGCCAACGAGCATCTTCTTCGGATCGCAACCGCGCAGCGCGCAGGTGCCGCCGAAGGGCCGGTGGTCGATTACGGCGACGCTCCAGCCGGCGGCGCGCACGCGCATCGCCGCGACCATCGCCGCGGTGCCGCTGCCGGTCACCGCGAGGTCATAGGGCTTCATTACTTGCTCGCGTAAACGGCGTAGATCGTGAGGCCGATGAAGAAGGCGAGCGCCGGAAACAGCACGTAATCGAGGTAGCCGGTGAGCGCCGCCAGACCGACCGCGCCGAGCAGCACGACGAGAACCGGCGTGAAGCAGCAGAGCGCCGCGATCGCGGTGCCGACGATGCCGACGTGAAGCAGCCGGCGCGTGCGCTCGGAGTCAGCCATATCGAAGCTCGCCCGCTAGCTCCGGCAGCAGGAGTCCTGCGCCTGCATCGGCGGACATTTCACGGAGCCATAGGAGCAGAACACGCAGCAATCGCCGGCCTTGGGCTTGAGCCGCGCGCCGCACGCACTGCAGTCGTAGAAGAACTGGCAGGCGTCGGTGGGCATGGGCTCGGCCCTGCGCGCAGCGCACTGCGGACAGGTGATGGTCGATTCCAGAACGGCTGTGCTCATCTCTTCACGGTGGAGGGGAAGCCGATGTCCGCGGTCGCTTTCATCAGCGCCTCGGCGTTCGTCTTGCTCTCATCGTAGGTGACCACGGCTTCCTTCTTCTCGAGGCTCGCGCTGGCCGCGGACACGCCAGGCACTTTCGAGAGCGCTTGCCTCACCTGTATCGGACACGTCGAGCAGCTCATGTCGGGAACCGACAGCGTTACGGTCTGCGCCGCCAGTGCGGCGCTCGACGCGGCGGCGAGCATCGCGGCGAGAACGGCGTTAACGAGAGCTTTCAAAGTCAACTCCTTTCAATAGAAAAACGGCGCGACATAGGGGAAGCCCGCCATGAAAAGCAGAAGCAGGGCCACGGCCCAGAAGCCGATCTTGTAGCCGCGCTTGATTCGAGGAACGGCGCAAATCTCGCCCGGCTTGCACTCTGCGGCGGGCCGGTAGATGCGTTTCCAGGCAAATGCGAGCGCGACTACCGCCGCGCCGATGAACACCCACTTATACGGCTCGACCGCCCGCAGGTGCGCGAGCCACGCGCCGCCGACGCCGACGCTGACGAGGACCAGGGGAAGGACGCAACATGTACCTGTGAGCAGCGCGGCGATGCCGCCCGCGGTAAGCGCGAGTCGCTCCGAACGCGCTTTTGCATCGTCGGGTTCGCCGGCGACGTCAAACGGCGCGCGCTGCAGGGACTTCTCCAAGCTCAACTCCTTACAAAAACGCACTCAGGGAACGTAAGCTTATTTCCGTAGTCAACTACGGGATCAAGCATGAAGATCGGCCAGCTCGCGGAGGCCGCCGGCGTCCACGTCGAGACGATCCGCTACTACCAGACCCTCGGGCTGATGCCGCGCCCGGCGCGCGCGCGCGGCGCGGTGCGCCGCTACGGCGACGAGGCAGTGAGCCGCCTGCGCTTCATCAAGCGCGCGCAGGCGCTCGGCTTCTCGCTCGACGAGGTGAAGCTGCTGCTCGAGCTCTCCGCGGGCGAGCACTGCGCCGAGACCCGCACGCTCGCCCGGCACAAGCTCGATCTCGTCGAGCGCAAGATGGCCGATCTGCGCGCCATGCAGAGCGCGCTCCAGAAGCTGGTGCGCGCCTGCGGCAGCGGCCGCGAGGGCCGCGGCTGCCCGATCATCGAGAACCTCTCGGAGGAATAGCCGGGCTGTAAGCATCGGCCGCCGGCGGCGGTCTAATGGCGATGCACCAGACGCTCGCCTTGCTCCAGCCGAGCAGTTTCCCCGCGATCCGTCGGCGCCGGCTCGAGACGCTCCAAGTGAATCTCGGCTACCGCTGCAACCAGTCGTGTGTGCATTGCCACGTCAACGCGGGCCCGACGCGCACCGAGCAGATGGACCGCGGCACCATCGACGACGTGATCCACTACCTCGCCGCCGGCGGCGCGAAGATGCTGGACATCACCGGCGGGGCGCCCGAGCTGCATCCGGATTTCCGCTGGCTCGTCGAACGCGCCCGAGCGCTCGGCGTGCGCGTCATCGACCGCTGCAATCTCACCGTGCTAGAGGAGCCGGGCAACGAGGACCTGGCCGCCTTCCTCGCGGCGAGCCAGGTGGAGGTGATCGCCTCGCTGCCCTGCTACACGCCAGAGCTCGTCGACCGCCAGCGCGGCCGCGGCGTGTACGACGCGAGCATCCGCGCGCTGAAGCGCCTCAACGCCCTGGGCTACGGCGCCCCCGATAGCGGCCTCGTGCTCAATCTGGTCTACAACCCGCAGGGCCCGTCGCTGCCGCCGCCGCAAGCGCAGCTCGAGGCCGATTACAAGCGGGTATTGGCTGAGCAGCACGGCATCCGGTTCAACTCGCTGTACACGCTCGCCAACATGCCCATCGCGCGCTTCGGCTCGACGCTGATATCGAAGAAGCAGTTCGTGCCTTACATGGAGCTCCTGCGGCGGTCCCACCGCGATGAGAACCTCGACGCGCTGATGTGCCGCAGCCTCATCTCGGTCGATTGGCGGGGCTA
>DASXRW010000077.1:0-4426 GCA_036506355.1 Burkholderiales bacterium | reverse complement strand
AACGCGACGCGCGCGCCGAGCCGCGAGCCGCGGCAGATCTCGGCGAGATGGCCGAGCAGGCCGAAGCCGGTGACATCGGTCATCGCGTGTATCCCCGTCATCTCCGGCAGCCGATGGCCGACGGTGTTGAGCTGAGTGGTGGTGGCCAGCATCTGCCGGTATCCCTCCTCCGACAGCGCACCTTTCTTGAGCGCCGAGCTGAGTATCCCGACGCCCAGTGCCTTGCCGAGCACGATGGCATCGCCGTCGCGCGCGGTACTGTTGCGTTGGACGCGTTGCGGGTGAATGACGCCGAGCGCCACGAGGCCGTAAATCGGCTCGACTGAATCGATCGAGTGTCCGCCGGCGATGGGAATGCCCGCAGCCTCGCACACCGAAATCCCGCCCGCGAGAATGTCCTGAATCACGTTCACCGGCAGCTTGTCGAGCGGCATCCCGACGATAGCCAGCGCGAAGATCGGACGCGCGCCCATGGCGTAAATGTCGGACAGCGCGTTGGTCGCGGCAATGCGCCCGAAATCATACGGGTCGTCCACGATCGGCATGAAAAAATCAGTGGTGGCGACGACCGCCTGCTCGTCGTTCAGGCGATAGACGGCGGCATCATCGCCGGTCTCGATCCCCACGAGCAGCGCTGAATCGAGGACCTGGCGCGGGACCTTGGCGAGGATTTCCGCAAGGGCGGCCGGCGCGATCTTGCAGCCGCATCCGCCGCCGGACGTCAAACTGGTCAATCGAACGTCTGACATGGCGCGCCTCTATTCAATTGGCGGAAGAGAGTGGGAGTCGAACCCACCAAGGACCGGCTGACGGCCCTTACCGGATTTGAAGTCCGTTCGCCCCACCGGGGTGCGAGTCTCTTCCGGAAACCTGTGCCTCGCGCCGGCC
This sequence comes from Burkholderiales bacterium, assembly GCA_036506355.1. GTDB lineage: Bacteria > Pseudomonadota > Gammaproteobacteria > Burkholderiales > SG8-39 > SCGC-AG-212-J23. Next base: position 3,538 of record DASXRW010000077.1, on the reverse strand, counting down.
GCCATCCGTGCCGGCGTTTTTCTTGATGCCCTCGACCAGCAGGGCCGGGTCGCGCACGCGGTGGGCGTCGCCGACGCGGCGCGAGAAACCGGTCTTGTCGAAATACTCGAGGATCCGGATCGCAAGCTTGCGACCTGTTCCGATGTGGTCGCGGAACTCCGACGCCGTCACCTCGCCCTTTTCCGCTGCGAGCTCCGAGGCCATGCGCGCGAGTTCGGCGATCGCTTCACGCGTGAAGAAACGGTCGCGCATCACCTCGTAGGTGTCACCCAGCATCGTCACGCGCTGCAGCAGACTGCGTATTTGTTGTTCGGGCGCTGTGAGCGTCCGCGCGATGTCGCGTACCCATGGCGGCTGAAACGGCGTGGCCCGAAGCAACGGCGCCACGGCGCGCCAGAGCTTCTCTTCCGCGCCGGTGAGTGTGACGCGATGCTGCGGCAGATGCAGCCACGGGCCGTGACGCGCCACGCGCTGCCCGGCCAGCATCTGATCGATCAACGCGGTGAATATCTCCCACAGCAGATCCGGGGTCGCCAGCCGGCGCAAGCGCCGTCCTTCGAGACCGAGCACCTCCGGAACGCGAACGTGTTCGGCCGCGAGCGCCGCCAGCACCTTCTGTTGCATCGCCTCCCAGCACAGCGGCGCAAAACCAAAGCGGCCGGCGCCGGCGGCGTTGACCACCACCATGGGGATCTCGCGATACAGCGTCTCGGCAGCCTTGGCGCGCAGATTCAAACTGCGCGCGAACCATGACAGATCCACGCCCGCCGGCACGTCGTTGAGCAGCTGCTGCAACGTATCGAACATGGTGGGACGCTCCAGTGCCGCGAGCACCGCCAGCCGCGCGGGCGTACGCACCTTACGCGCCGGCGCAAACGGATCGAGCACCACCCCGCCCGCGAGCGTCTGCTGGGCCGACTGGTCGCGCAAGATAAAGCGGTCGCCGCGCAACGCGCCGATGGGCCGATCGAGCACGATCTGCGCGCGATCACGGCCGCCTGGCTCGACGCCCGTGGCTTGCAGCAACGAGACGCGGCCCATCGCCTCCGCGGCGCCGAGATGCACGTGCACCGGGGTCCAGTGCTGCAACGGCCGCGTCGCGGATGGCGGCAGCGTGAGCGACGCATCGAACCGCGCGGTCGGTGCGTGCACGGCGGGCTCCAATATCCAGTCGCCGCGCGCGATGTCCTTCTTCTCGACGCCGGCGAGGCTGAGCGCGCAGCGCTGGCCCGCCACGCCGCGCTCGGCCGCGCGGTTTTGTGCGTGGATGCCGCGCACCCGCACTTCCCGGCCGGACGGCGACACCAGCAAGTGGTCGCCCACACCCACGCTTCCGGAAAACACCGTCCCAGTCACCACTGTGCCGCTGCCGGAAATCGTGAAGCACCGGTCCACGGCGAGACGAAAGCAGCCATCCGCCGCCGCACCCGCCGGCGGCGGTGACGCGGCCGCGGCCTCGAGATGCGCGCGCAGCGCCGGCACGCCGTCGCCGGTCATGCTCGAGAGCGCAAACACGGGGCTCCCGGCAAGCGCCGTGCCATGGAGCAAGGCTTCGATCTCCGCCCGCGCCGAGGCCACGCGCGCCGCCTCCACGCGGTCGGTCTTGGTGAGCGCCACCGCCCCGCGCGTCACACCGAGCAGATCGATGATCTCCAAGTGCTCGCGCGTCTGCGGCATCACGCCGTCGTCCGCCGCGACCACCAGCAGCACGAAGTCGATGCCGGTCGCGCCGGCGAGCATGTTGTGCACGAAGCGCTCGTGTCCAGGCACGTCGATGAAGCCGAGCACCGCGCCGTGGGGCAGCGGGTAAAAGGCATACCCGAGGTCGATGGTGATGCCGCGCTCTTTTTCTTCCTTCAGGCGATCGGCGTCCGTGCCGGTGAGCGCCTTGATGAGCGCGGTTTTGCCGTGGTCGATATGGCCCGCGGTGCCGATCAACATGGCGTCTCACCCTTTCGGAAATCGAGCCGGAGCTGCGCCAGCTGATCGACGAACTCACGTTCATTCTCCAGGCAGCGCAGATCGAACGTGAGGGCGCCGTCGGAAATGGTCCCGATCACCGGAATGGGAAGCGCGCGGAACGCAGCCGCCAACCGCCTGAGGGTGGCGCCCTCGCCGCGCCCGCGCGTGGGCGGCGCGAGCGCGAGCGCCGTACTCGGCAGCAGCTCCACCGGCAGCGCACCACTGCCGATCTGGCTTTGGCACGGCACGACGCTCACATGCGCCGCCTTGCCGACCGCTTGCGCCACCGCGGGCTCGACACGCCGACACAGCGCCTCGATATCGGCCGCCGGGCGCGTGAGCAGCCGCAACGTCGGCAGACGCTGCGCGAGCTTCTCCGGCTGACGATAGAGCTTGAGCACCGCCTCGAGCGCGGCGAGCGTCATCTTGTCCACGCGCAGCGCACGCTTGAGGTGGTTGCGTTTAATTGTGTTTACGAGCTCGGCGCGCCCGACGATGATGCCGGCCTGCGGGCCGCCGAGGAGCTTGTCACCGCTGAAGGTCACGAGATCGGCGCCATGCGCCAGCGTCTCCTGCGGGGTCGGTTCTTTCGGCAGTCCGTATTGGCTCAGGTCCACCAGCGCGCCGCTTCCCAGGTCCACCATGAACGGCAGCCCCCGGGCATGCGCAAGCGCCGCGAGTTCCTTCTCGGGCACCATTGCGGTGAAACCCTGGATCGCGTAGTTGCTGGCGTGCACCTTCATGAGCAGCGCACTGCGCGCGCCGATGGCCTGCTCGAAATCGGCGAGATGGGTGCGATTGGTGGTGCCGACCTCGCGCAGGCGACAGCCCGCGCGCGCCATGATCGCGGGAATGCGGAACGATCCGCCGATTTCGATGAGCTCGCCGCGCGACACGATCACCTCTTTGCGCGCCGCGAGCGTGGCGAGCACCAGCAAGACGGCGGCGGCGTTGTTGTTCACCACCGTGGCGGCCTCGGCGCCGGTGAGTTCGGCGAGCAGCGCGTCGACGTGCGTGTCGCGGTCGCCGCGCGCGCCGGGTCTAAGGTCGTACTCGAGATTGCACGGCTGCGTCATGGCCGCCTGCACGGCTTCGACGGCCTCCGGCGGCAACAGCGCGCGCCCGAGATTGGTGTGCAGCATCGTGCCGGTGAAGTTGAACACGCGCCGTAGCGAGGGCCGAAACGAGGCCTCAAGGCGAGCCTGGAGGTGTCGCGTAAGCGACGGCGCTTCCCGCACTTCCGCGGGCAGCGCGGCACCCTCCAGCATGGCCTGGCGCATTTCGGAGAGCAGGGAACGGATGGCATGGACCACGGCGGTATGGCCATACTGTGTGGCCAGTGCCTGCACCGCAGGCATGTGCAGCACACGATCGACCGCCGGCAATACAGCAGCTATGTTCGGGTTCCGCGCGTGGACCACGGACGGTTCCCCCCTGTAGCGTGAATACTACCACGCATCGACAATTGTTTGTCGAGCCGACGGTTAGATAGGCAGGTCATCGACCTCAAAACGCGTTCAATTGGAGACAGCAGCAGCACGAAAAATTAATTCAGGATGGGGCTTGACAAGATGTA
>DASXRW010000076.1:0-4807 GCA_036506355.1 Burkholderiales bacterium | reverse complement strand
AACGCCGACGGACCGCGCTGCGCCGCGTCGATCACGGTGCCGCTGCTCGCGATCGAAAACTCGGCCGACGACGCGGTGCCGCAGCCGCACGCGCGCATCATCCATGACGCGGCGGCGAGTCGCGACAAGAGCTTTCATGTCATCAAGGGCGCGACCCATTACTATCAGGGGCAGCCGGAGCTGCTCAAGCAGGCCGTCGAGACCTGCCTGGGCTGGATGGCGAAGCAGCGATTAATTGACTAGGGGAGGAGCACGATGAAGCTCGTTGCATTGCTGGGCGCCGCGCTGATGGCCTTCGCGGCGCAGGCGCAGGAGACGATCAAGATCGGCGTGATCACCGATCGCATCGGCGTATCGAAGCCGTACTCGGAGCCCGCGACCGAGGGACTGATCTTCGGCGCCAACGAGATCAACAAGAAGGGCGGCATCCTCGGTCGCAAGATCGAGCTCCTGATCGAGGACGACCAGTCGCGTCCCGACATCTCGGCAGCGTTCGCCAGGAAGCTGATCGATCAGGGCGCGGTGTTCATCCTCAGCATGTCGCTCACGCCTGCGACGCAGCAGCAGCAGACCGTGACGATGGAAGCGAAGACGCCGCAGATGACGCCGATGAACTCCGGCGACACGCTGACCACGCAGCTGCCGAACCCGTACTTCTGGCAGACCGGGCCGCTCGGCTCGATCCAGATCGCGACCCTGCTGGCGCATGCCAAGAGCAAGAACCTCAAGCGCGTCGCGCTGATCACGGACAATTCCGACCTCGGGCAGCTGCTCGGCAGATTCTTCAAGGGCGGGCTCGAGAAGTCGGGCATTCAGGTGGTGGCCGAGGAAGTGGTGCCGCGCGGCGCCACGACTGCCACGCCGCAGATGCAGAAGATCCGCGCCGCCAATCCCGACGCGATGTTCATGGCCGGCGTGCTCACCGCCGAGAACGTGCTGATCTTCAGGGCGTACCGCGAGTTCGGGCTCAAGTTCCCGATCCACTCGTCCTACAACCTCTCGGTGCCGGTGTACATGAGCGTCGCCAAGGGGCTGGTCGACGGCGTGACCTTCGTCGATGCCTACGATCCGGAGAAGCCGGAGGTGAAGTCCTTCGAAGCCGCCTACAAGAAGGAGACCGGCAAGGATCCGTTCAACCTGCACGGCTACGGCTACGACGGCATCATGCTCGTCGCCGAAGCGATCAAGCGCGCCGGCTCGACCGACAAGGAGAAGATCCGCGAAGCCATGCAGCACGTCACCTACGCCGGAGTGATGGGGGCGAGGGGGATGAAATACAGCTTCCCCGAGGGCAAGCGCACCGGCTTCGATCCCAACGGCATGGTGGTGCGCGTCTACGAAGGCGACAAGCAGGGCCGCGTCGTCCACGTCGGCCAGAAGTAGCGCTTGCAGGACTTTCTCGAGCTCGCCGTCAGCGCGGCGGCCTCGGGCTGCGTCTATGGCCTGATCGCGCTCGCCTACCTGCTGATGATCCGCCCGACCGGGATCATCAATTTCGCGGTCGGGGAATGGGCCATGGTCGCGGCCTTCGGCGGCTATCTGCTCCTGACGAAGTACGAATGGCCCTATCCGGTGGGCATGGCCGCAGTGCTTGCGTTCATGCTGGTGCTCGGCTGGGCGACCGAGCGCATCGCGGTGCGTCCGCTGGTGGAGAAGGGCGCGCCGCTGATAGCGCCGATCCTTGCGCTGCTCGGCATGCTGGTCGTGTTCCGCGAGGCGATCTCGGTCAGCTTCCCGCCCGATCCGCATCCGGTGCCGTTTCCCTTCGGCCTGGGCCGGCTCGAGCTCGGCCCGGTCGGCGGCAGCTACCAGAGCTTCTTCATCATCGCCGTGACCCTGCTCGTGTTCATCGGCGCGTGGCTGTTCTTCGAGCGGACGGTAGCCGGCAAGAGCTTCGAAGCGGTGGCGCTCCACCGCCGGGCGGCGGCGCTGATGGGCATCAACCTGTCGCGCGTCACCGCGCTGTCGTTCGCGGCCGGCGCCGGGGTCGCCGGGCTCGCCGGGCTGCTCGTCTCGCCGAATATCTCCGCGCACTATCTGATGGGCATCCCGCTCGCGATCCAGGGCTTCACCGCGCTGGTGATCGGCGGCGTCGGCCGGGTTGAAGGCGCGCTGCTCGGCGGGCTTTTGCTCGCCTTCGCGGAGCAGCTCACGGTGCGCTACGCGCCGATCCCGGCGGGGTATGCGCAGGGCGTGCCGCTGCTGCTTCTCATGGTGTTTTTGCTGGTGCGTCCTACCGGACTTCTGAAGGCGCGCTCATGACGCCCCCCTGTCAAGGGGGGAAGCGAGCGGGTTTTGCGAGCGGGGGGTTCTGCTTTTCTGAAAACCAACCCCCCGCTGCGCCTTCGGCTCACGGCGCCCTTGACAGGGGGCCAGCAGAAAGATGAACGCCATTGTTCGCGGGGTCGGCGCATTTCTGGTTCTGTCGGTGGCGGCGTTTTTCATGTCGGACTACCACAACGACGTGTACCGCAAGCTGCTGCTTTGGGTGACGCTAGCGCTCGGCTACAACTTTCTCTTCGGCGTCTGCGGTCAAGTCGCGTTCTCGCACTTCGCCTTCTACGGCATCGGCGCCTATTCGATCGTCATCTTTCTTTTTCAGCTGCACCTGCCGTTCCCCATCGCCGTGCTCTGCGGCATCGCGCTGTGCGTCCTGTTCGCGCTCGCGGTGGCGATCCCGTCGACCCGACTGGAAGGGTTCTATCTGGCGCTCGCGACGCTGGCGCTTGGCCAATTGTTCGTGGTGGTGCTGAACGAAGGCGGCTCGGTGACCGGCGGTACCGGCGGGATAGCGAATTACCGGCTGCCCGAGCTCTTCGGCATGCGCGTGCGCGGGCCCTGGTACACCGCGGTCATCGTCGTGCTGCTGCTCGCCACCTACGCGGTGCTGGTGCGGCTGGACCGCTCCTGGTTCGGCCGCGCCTGCCGCGCGGTGCGCGACAATCCCGAGGCGGCGGCGGCGATGGGCGTCGACGTGGCGCGCACCAAGGTCATCGCGTTCACGCTGACGAGCGCGCTGGCGGGCATCGCGGGGATGGTCTACGCCTTCGTCGACAACACCGTGAACCCGCCGATCTTCGGCATCGAGAACGCGTTCCTGCTGCTCTTCATGGTGATCGTCGGCGGCGCCGGCCGGCACGCCGGTGCGGTGATCGGCGCGGTGCTGCTCTTCCTCCTGCCGTTCTGGCTCTCGCCGCTCGTCGGGCACCACCACGCATTGGTGTTCGGCGTGCTGGTCGTCGCCGCGATCCTGCTGCAGCCCGGCGGTCTGGTGGGCATCTACGACTCCCTCGCGAAGCGCAGATGAGCGCGCCGATCCTGCAGGTGGAGAAGCTCACCAAGCGCTTCGGCGGCCTGACCGCCGTGCACGAGCTCGATTTCGAAGTCCGCGAGGGCGAGATCCTCGGCATGATCGGGCCGAACGGCGCCGGCAAGACCACGACCTTCAACGTCATCGCCGGTACCTATCCCGCCACCGGCGGAGAAGTGCGCTTCGCCGGCGAGCCGATTCTCGGCCTGCCGCCGCACCGCATCGCCTCGCGCGGCGTGATGCGCACCTTCCAGCACAACCGGCCCTTCGCCGGCATGCCGGTCATCGACAACGTGCTCGTGGGCGCACATACGCGGTTCGCCGCCGGCCTCTGGTCGGTCGTGCTCGGCACCGCGCGCCGTGACGAGGCGCAGCGCCGCACGCGGGCGGAAGAGCTGGTGCACTTCGTGGGCCTGGGCGAGCTGCGCGAGGCCGACGTCGCGACGCTGTCGTTTGGACAGGGACGGCTGCTCGAGATCGCGCGCGCGCTCGCCGGCGAGCCGCGCCTGATCCTGTTCGACGAGCCCGCGGCAGGCCTCACGCCGCCCGAATGCGCGCGGCTCGGGGAGATCATCCGCGGTATCGCGGCGCGCGGCATCGCGGTGCTCTTGATCGAGCACGACATGCATTTCCTCCTGCCGCTCGCGCAGCGCGTGGTGGTGCTGAACTTCGGCGCCAAGATTGCCGACGGGCTGCCGCACCAGGTGCGCGCAAACCCGGCGGTGATGGACGCCTACCTGGGAAGCCATGCTGCGGCTCAGTGACCTCAGGGCGAGCTACGGCGCCGCACCGGTGCTGCAGGGCGTTAGCCTGCACGTCGACAAGGGCGAGACGGTCGCGCTCCTCGGGCCGAACGGCGCCGGCAAGTCGACGCTGCTCGCCGCGATCACCGGGACGATCCCGCGCCGCGCCGGCGCGATCGAGCTCGACGGCCGCGACCTGGTGCGCGAGAAGAGCCATGCCATCGTCGCGTGCGGCGTTGCGCTCGTGCCTGAAGGGCGGCTGGTCTTCGCGCCCTTCAGCGTGGAAGACAATCTCCGGCTGGGCGCCATTCGCCTGAAGGGCGAGCTGAACGAGCGCTACCGGTTCGTCTACGGCCTCTTCCCGCGGCTCGCCGAGCGGCGCCGCCAGAGCGCCGGCACGCTCTCGGGCGGCGAGCAGCAGATGCTCGCCATCGGCCGCGCGCTGATGAGCGCGCCGCGGCTGCTGTTGCTGGATGAACCTTTCCTAGGGCTTGCGCCCATGGTGGTGACAGAAATACGAAGCTCGCTCGAGCGGCTCCGCGCCACGGGCGTGACCCTATTGATGGTGGAGCAGAAGCTCGACATCGCGCTCGGCTTCGCGAGCCGGGCCTACGTGCTGATCAAGGGCCGCGTCGCGCTCGAGGACAGCACGGCCAACCTGGCGCGCCGAGCGGACCTGACCGATCTGTACTTCGCGCTGGCTACTTCTTCAGCTGCATCCGCAGGATCCAGGGCTTGAAGCCGGCGAGCAGCT